>JARBUP010000304.1 GCA_029239575.1 Bacillota bacterium | reverse complement strand
ATGTTAGAATATAATTTTGATGGTGGGTTTGATTGGGCTGTTGAATTCGATGATTATATAAAACAAAATTTAGAAAACAGAAATTTTGAAAGTGTAATTAATTACCAATCACAAGGTAAAAAAGCTAAATATTCAGTTCCTACAAATGAACATTTCGTACCACTTATATATATACTTGGTGCAGTAAATGAAAATGATAATTTGAAAGTATATAACAATTCATGTATGGCAGGAAGTTTGTCCATGACTTCTTTTGTTTTTACAGAATAATATAAAATGATATAAAATGAAAGGATATGTTTATGGAAAAAACTTTAGTACTTATAAAACCTGATGCAATAGAAAGAAAATTAATTGGAGAAATAATTAGAGTTTATGAAAAAAAAGGACTTAAGATTACAGCATTAAAATTAATAAAACCTTCGTTAAATATGGCAGAACAACATTATTATGAACATAGGGATAAACCGTTTTTCACAGAGTTAATAAATTTTATTACAAGAAGTGAAGTATGTGCAATGATAATTGAAGGTAAAGATGTAATAGAAACTGTTAGAAAAATTAATGGCGCAACGGATCCTTTAAAGGCTGAAGAAGGTACCATTAGACGACTCTTTGCAACATCAAAATCAGAAAATAGTGTACATTCATCGGATAGCAAAGAAAGCGCTGAAAGGGAAATTAAAATTTGGTTTCCTGAATTAGTTTAATAATACATATATGAAATAGAAATATATAATAAATCAATTGAAAAACAATTCCTAAAATTAAATAAATGAAGATATGCTAATGCGATGTATATAAGATGGTATCATGAATGTATGAAAACCATCTTTATTTTATTGAATTCAAAATATTTCAAGTAAAGTATATATCTTGTAAATAAAATTTCCCTGTGATATAATTTTCATTATTATTTACAAGGAGAACTTATGAACAGAAATATGACGGAAGGTAGTGTTTTTAAGGCTTTGCTTTATTTTACAATACCACTTATTTTATCAGGTTTGTTGCAACAACTCTATAATATTGCAGATTCTATTATTGTTGGTAATTATGTTAGTGAAGAGGCATTAGCTGCTGTCGGAGTTTCTTCACCAGTTTTAAATATATTTATTTTTATTACAGCTGGTTTGGTTTCGGGTTATACCATTTTACTTTCCCAATATTATGGGGCAAAAGAGTATGATAAAATATTAAAATTATCAAGTACAATTTTTTCTTTTATAATGATTTTTGTTATTGCTTTTAGTACGTTGGGATATTTATTTATAGATAAAATTTTGGTTTTACTTAACACTCCCAGTGAAATTCTTCAGCCTGCGTCTGATTATTTATCTATTATTTTTATAGGGGTGCCATTTTTAGTTCTTTATAATTTGTTTAGCGCAATGCTTAGGGGGATAGGTGACAGCAAAACACCTTTATATTCAATAATTTTATCAACCACCATTAACATTATTTTAGATTTAGTGTTCATTAATATATTTCATTGGGGTATTAAGGGAGCAGCAATTGCAACAGTAATAGCTCAAAGTATATCAAGTTTATATCTTTATATTTTTATTAATAAAAATCATTCTATATTTAAAATATCAATTAAAAAGAAATTGATGGATATAAGTCTTTTGTTTGAAAGTTTAAAATTAAGTTTACCATTAGTAATTCAATCAACAGTTGGTACATTTGGAATGCTTTTGTTACAAAAAATTATGAATTCATTTGGTGTTGATGTTGTAACCGCCATAACAACAGCTTATAAAATAGATACATTAACTATTTTACCTTTAATAAATATATCATCAGCCATTTCAATTTTTGTTGCCCAAAATATTGGAGCCAACAATATGGAGCGAGCAAAGGAAGGATTGAAAAAAGGTATAATAATAACTTTAATTGTATCAGTTGTAGTTACTTCACTTGTTGTAATTGGTGGTTGGCATTTTATGAAGCTTTTTGGAGTTTCAGATGAAGTTGCAGATATAGGACAAAGATTTTTTTATTTTCTTGCAGTATTTTATCCAGTACTTGGGATAGAACACTCTTTATATGCTTTTTTACAAGGTAATAAAGATGTTGTATTTACTTCTATTAGCACCATGTCATCACTTATACTAAGAGTTTCTATGTCTTATGGTTTAGCTCATAAGCTTGGAAGTGATGTTATTGCCATAGCTGAAATTTCAGCCTGGGTTTTTGCAGCTTTACTTTGCTTTTTAAGATATAAAAGTAATAAATGGCAACGAATTATTTAGTTCTATTGCGTGAAAATATTTAAAGTTCATTTATAGTAAGTAAAAATTAAATCTAATGATAAAATTAGGAGGTTTACTAAAAATAATTATGAGTAAAATTCTTTTGAAAAACGGAAATATTATAAATGAAAATGGAGAAGTAATTAAAAATATAAATATATTTATTTCAAATGGAAAAATTGATAAAATATCTAATGATGAAAAATCAGAAGGCTATGAAATATTGAATTGTAATGATAAATATATAACCCCAAGTTTTGTAAATTTACATACACATTCACCAATGAATATTTTAAAAGGCATCGCAGAGGATATTTCAATTGACAATTGGTTTAATGAAAAAATATTTCCTTATGAAAGTAAACTTGAAGCAGAAGATGTTTATTGGGGCACAGTTTTAGCATCTGTTGAAATGATTAATAACGGTGTTACAGCATTTGCAGACCATTATTTTAGTGAAGAATCAGTATATAAGGCAGTTGAAGATATAGGCATAAGAGCTGATATAGCACCTACTATTTTTGGTCTTTCAGATAATTATAAAGAACAGCTTTTAAATGCAGAAAAATTTATTAGAAAATATAATGGAAAAAATTCGAAAATCAAGTTAAGACTTGGACCACATGCTCCTTACACTTGTCCTGAAACTAAACTTAATGAAATTATAAATATAGCTAAAAAACTTGGTGTAGGTATACATATTCATGTGTCTGAAACAAAGCAACAGGTAGATGACAGCATAAAACAGACAGGAAAAACTCCAATGGAAGTTTTATATGATAGTGGTGGATTTGATATTGATGTTATTATTGCACATGGTCTTTGGGTCAGTGAAGATGATTTGAAATTTATTAATTCAAATACATTTTTTGCATTTTGTCCTAAAACATATATGAAATTAAGTATGGGCAATGGGAATATTTATGATTTAAAAAATAAATTAAATTATTCATTTGGAACAGATGGGGCAGCAAGTTCAAATACTCTAAACCCCTTAGAACAGGCAAGATTATTTGCATTATACGGTAAAGAATTAAAAAATGATGCAACTGAATTTGAAACCTTTGAAATTTGGAAAGCTTTAATGAAGGGACATGAAGCTTTAAAATTTAATACAGGAAAAATAAAAGAGGGTTATGATGCAGATTTGTTAATTTGGGATTTAAACATGGTAAATACAATGCCTGTT
>JARBUP010000043.1 GCA_029239575.1 Bacillota bacterium | reverse complement strand
ATTACAGGCTATGGGTGCGCAGCTGCATTGGATGAAGCATGGAATCTAAAAGGTAAAAAACCAGGTGCTTCGGTTGTTATTCAAGGATTTGGATGCGTTGGTGCTTCTATGGCTAACAGTCTTATTCAAATGGGTTATAAAATTGTAGGCATAGCAGATGCTAATTGCTTGGTAGAATGTCAAGAAGGTCTCGATATTAAAGAATTGATTCAAACAAGAAAACCAAAGGGAGAAATGGATCAATCCGTATTTAAGTCTAACTACATAATAAGAAAAAATACTGAATGGTTGGATGTAGATTGTGATATTTTAGTTCCTGCTGCATTAGAAGACGTAATTAATATAGATAATGCTGATAAAGTTAAAGCATCACTGATTGTAGAAGCTGCTAATATTCCTGTAACAGCTGAAGCTCAAAAGATATTGTTTGATAAGGGCGTTGATATATGTGTTGACTTTGTATCAAACCTTGGCGGAATTCGTATATATGATGTTGCTGTATTTGGGTTAGTACCTTGTGAGCCTAAAGCAATAGTTCAAGATACAGTAAATCTCGTAAGAAAAAATACTAAATTGGTTTTTGAAAAGGGAAAAAAAGAAAACAGAATTATGAGCGAAGTAGCTCGAGAATTGTTTGCTCCGGATACATTTGACACTCCGGATATTTAATTCATTTATTTTAAATATATTAAACAATAAGGAAAGAACTCTTTCCTTTTGTTTAATATAAACAGTTAGATGAAGTATTTTAAAATTTAAAGGTGTTTTAAAGCATCTGTCTAAATTATATAATGGAGGTAATTTTAGTGGAATCTAAGTTAAGAAAATATTTATCTATACTGGCTCTGTCAGCATCCGGTGGTTCTATTTACCTTATACCATACATAAGGTATGTATTTTATGACCATCAGATTGCAGCTATGGGAATTACAAATCAACAGCTTGGATTTTTGTCTACAATTTATGCAATCGGTTGCATGCTACTTTATATACCCGGTGGAATCATTGCAGATAAAACTTCAACAAAAAAATGTATAATACTATCACTGCTTTCAACTGCAGTTCTAACAACTATTTTTGCTTTTTCAATGAATTATACAGCCGCTCTGATTATCTGGTTCTTATTTGCATTTACGACTACTTTTGTATTTTGGGGTTCATTGTTTAAAACAATTCGACTTATTGCTACTGAAAATGAGCAAGGCTTTATATTTGGATTATATTACATGGGTAACGGTATATTTGGCGCAATAGTAAACGGAATAGCTATTTGGACAATGAGATTTAGTGATCAAATGAATACACAATTCTCTTATGCAGTATTAATTTATGCAGCAAGCACTTTAGTTTCTGCAATATTAATATGGGTGCTAATTAAGGAAGATAAGGAAAAATCAAAAGAATTAAAAGTAAATGAATTTAAATTATCACAGGTTGGCGGTTTAGTTAAAAATCCCATACTATGGATATTCTCCTTTATAATTTTTGCAGGATATGCAGTGTACTCAAGCACAAGTTATTTTACTCCTTATTTAACTGAGGTAGTTGGTATTACACCCGAAGAATCGGGAGTATTATCAATATTCAGAACATATCTATTTTATATTTTAGCTCCACTAAGCGGTATTGTAGCAGATAAGGTGTTTAAATCAACAAGTAAATGGTTTATGTCACTATTTGCCATCTTAGCATTGTTGTTCTTAGGTGTAATGTTGCTGCCAGAAGGTACAAGTGTAATTGTAGTAAGTTTATATACTTTACTTCCAGGTATGTTTGGGCTTGCTTTATATGGCATAATATTTTCAATAGCACAAGAAACAAGAATTCCTGCAGCAGTTATGGGAACTGCAGTTGGTATAGCTTCAATAATTGGATATACGCCTGACTTCTTTATGTCTACTATGTTTGGAACATGGCTTGATAATTTCGGCGCCAGTGGTTACAGATATATATTCTTATTTTTAATGTCTGTTTGCATAGTTGGACTTCTTGCTTCGTTCTTTATCTACAGAAAAGTAAAATTGATTCATGCGCGTGAATCCTCAAAATAATTTCACTAAATTCTAAACACAAAAAATTAAATGATCAGAATCTTGTTGAAGACTCAATTGCGAACCAAGAATAAGTTAATTACTTGGTTCGCAATTGAGTCTTCTTATTTTTTTATACATATAACAATCTCTAATAATTATTATATTTTCAAAGCAAGTTATACCAAAACTATTTATTTAATTTTTATACAACTGATGGTTCAAGAAGTAATTTACCTGTTTTGAAGCGATTTAAATTAAGCATGCTTACATCAATTGTAGGTTCTTCACCAAGAATCATTTCTGACATTACAACACCTGTTATAGGCCCAAACATAAAACCATGTCCGCTATAACCAATTGCTATGTAATAACCTTCTACATTATCAGCTTTATCATATATTGGTTGTTTATCCGGAGTCATGTTATAAAGTCCAGCCCACTGTCTTATTACTCTTAATTTAGAAATTGTTGGTAACACTAAATCAATTGTTTTAGCCATTTCTTCTAAAAAATGCCAGCTTGATGTCATTCTTAAATCCCTTGGTTCATTAGCATCCCCTCTTCCCCCTATAAACGAGCCATCAAGAGATTGTTGGATATAAAAATTAAGTCCAAATGACATTACCATTGGTCCTTGTAATGGTTCAACTGGTTCTGTTACCATTATTTGATGACGTTCTGAATATACTGGAACATCCACTCCAACCATCTCGCATAATTGTTTAGACCAACCATTAGTTGCATTTACAACAATATTTGTAGATATATTACCTTTATTAGTTTCAACTCCTATTACTTTCCCATGATCTACTTTTATATCTGTAACTTCAGTAAAAGTATAAAATTCTACCCCAAGTCTTTTTGCCGCTTGATAAAATGCATCAGTTGTTTTAAATGGATTTAAAAATCCATCTTTTTCACAAAATGCTGCTCCTTTTAATATATCAGTATTTAAGTAAGGAACAATTTCTTTTGCTTCTTGCAAAGTTAACATTCTAGAAGGTATTCCACATGCGTGTTGAACTTCAATATTTTTCTTAAATTGTTCAACTTCTTTATCTGTATCAGCTACTAATAAATATCCGCTTTGCTTAAATTCTACGTCTCTTTTATATTCAAGAATTTCGTTAGCATTTTCAAAAAATTCGATACTTTTTTTTGCTATTTTACAGTTCATTTCTGTTCCCCACTGCATTCTAACTCCAGCGCCGCATCTCCCTGTGGAACCTGAACAAATATAATTTTTTTCTATAACAACTATATTTTTAACACCTTTTTTAGCTAAGTTATACGCAATTGAACATCCTGATATACCGCCACCGATAATTACTATCTCAGCACTATTTTTCATCTTTTTTTCCCTCCTCAGCTATTAATCCTAATTTAACACCCACTACAGGAGGTCTGTTAGTCATAAATTTTACATCTTTTATATTTTGGCCAGTTGCACTTGCAATTTCTCTCATTACTAATTGTCCACAAGTTTTACCTTGGCAGGGACCCATTCCAATTCGAGTTATACGTTTTATTTCATCATATGTTACATATCCTTCAGATATTAAATCTCTTACTTCTTTTAAAGTTATATCAGAACATCTACAGATTATTGTATTTTCATCCACTATGACTGCACCTCCATTTTAATATTCCTAATATCATACATATAATTTCTGTCTACTTCAAACGTAATAACAGGTGTTCTGTCAAATGATTTAGGGTTTAAAACTTTCAATATTTTTACGTTAGTAATATGTTCACCTTCCCTGCTTAATCCTTTAACAACATCACCTTCTTTAGGTAGTGGTAAAAGTTCATAAGGTATACGAATTTGAACAGTTTCATCTGATTTTGATCCATCAATAACCATTATAGCAAGTCCTGGACATTTGCTTAAACAAATAGCACAACCGGAACAATTTTCATTTTTTACTTTTGGAATACTGTTTATATCTTCACCTATATATATTGCATCAAATTTACATGCTGTTTGACAAGGGTTGCAAGGTATTTCTTTGTAGCATTCTACAACTACAACAGGCCCTTGATTTATTCTATCTATAGTCGGAAATTTTTCCATTACCATTTCCTTGCTTGGAATTCCTGTTTTCTCGAACATGTTAACCTCCTTTAATTAAATTATTTAACAACTATTTGTTCTATTCCTGATAAAATATGTTGACCTACAGGTCCTGAACGAAGATCACTCAATTGCTTAACATAATCTTGTTTTCTTTCTTCAAAATTATCTGGTTTGTATCCTATTTTAGCAGAAGCACAAATTCCTGCTAAATAACCTTCTACCATGGCAGCGCTTGCCTCCTCAACACCTGTAGCATCCCCAGCAGCAAAAACATTTTCAACTGTAGTTTCATAATTTTCATCTCTAACAGGAACAGAACCGCTAAGTTGAGGTATATATTTCATTTCACAACCTCTCATAGCTAATAATTCATTTAATGGTGTAAGTCCAACTGAAACACACATAACATCAACGTCAAACTCAATTTCAGATCCTTCTATTTGTTTAAATTTATCATCTACTTTGCATACAATTACTTTTTCAACACAATCTTTACCAATTGCTTCTTTTACTGTATGGGAAGTTAATATAGGAACTCCCATTCTTCTTATTTTAGAAGCGTGTACTAAATAACCTCCGATTTTTGAAGCCGCATCAAGTATTGCAACGACTTCAACCCCAGCTTGCATAAGTTGATAGCTAACTATTAAACCTATGTTTCCTGCTCCAACCATTAAAACTTTATCCCCTGGTTTAACTCCATATACATTCATTAATGTTTGTACAGCACCGGCTCCATAAATACCGGGTAAATCATTGTTTGGAAATGCTAATGACTTCTCAAAAGCGCCTGTAGCAATAACTGTAGCTTTTGGTTTTATTTTAAAATATTTATCTTCTTTATGTAAAGCAGTTATCACTCCGTCTTCGAACATGCCAACTACCGTAGTGTCTGTCATAATTTCAACTTGATTATTATATTTTTTTAATTCATTTAGTAATATATCAGTTATATCTATTCCTCTTGTTGAAGCATATTGTTTTTCAGAACCAAAAAACATATGTGTTTGTTTTACTAATTGTCCGCCCAATTTTTTATTTCTTTCTATAACCAGTACATTTGCTCCACTTGATGCAGCGCTTATTGCAGCACATAAACCCGCTGGACCGCCACCAACAACAACTAAATCAGCCTCTCTCATATTATAACTCCTTTACCAACTTGAGTTTCTACTTCCATTCCTTCTTGTAGGTCAGTTACACAAGTTTTAACATTGGGAACTCCGTCTACAACCATTAGACAAGATGAACAATTTCCTATAGCACAATAAAAGCCTCTTGGACGATGCAAAAATAAACTTTTGCCAAGAACTTTAACTCCAGCTGCATGAAGTGCAGCAGCAATTGTTTCACCTTCATAACCTTCAGCTTCTTGTCCATTAAAAGTAAATTTTATTTTTTTACCTCTTTTAAAATCAAGAATAGGATGCTCTTCAATTCTCATTTATCTCTCTCCTATAATAAATTTTTTTCACAATTATTATAAAGCAACATTTATGCCAAAATATATGTTTTTAAATAAAAAACTTTATTATTGAATACTCAACACATTTATTTAATTTTAGAATGATCTATAATATAATCATGATGTCGCATTTCTGACACCATGTCACCTTTCTGACACCAAATTAGGTTTATTATTTAAATTTATAATTGTTAATTTTTTATCAAAATTGCAATTTCAGTTTTTGTAACTAAAAAAATTAGCATGTCAGCTTTATGACACTATATATGTTTTTGTAGATAAAATTAGAGCCCTTATAATATATGTGGATTTATGGGTGTTTTAAAAATTCACTATAAATATAAAGAGTAAAAATTTAACTTTAAATTAAAAATATGTGTGTTATAATATAATGAACAACAATATATTTTTTTAATAATACATATTTTTTACTCGCTTTGGAGGCAATTTAAATGAAAATAATAATTATCGGTGCCGGAAAAGTTGGTTATGCGCTTGCACAACAACTATCCACCGAAAATCATGACATAATAGTTATTGATAATGATTTTGCTGCACTTACTCACGCTGATGATACCCTTGATGTTATGTGCATTAAAGGAAATGGTGCAAGCGTACAAATATTAAAAGAAGCTGGGATTAGTGATTCTGATTTATTAATAGCTGTAACTAATGAAGATGAATTGAACATGATTTGTTGCGTTATAGGAAAAAAATTAGGCGTTAAACATACCATTGCACGTATTAGAAATACCGATTATTCAAATGATGAGCATGAAATGTTAAAAAAAGAACTTGAACTTGATATGGTAATAAACCCTGAAATGGATGCTGCTGCTGAAATTTTCAGACTTCTTCAACTTCCACAGGCAGCTAATGTTGAAACTTTTGCTCATAATTTATTAGAAATGGTTGAATTTAGGGTTTTAGAATTCGATCCTATTATAAACATGGATATACAAAGTGTAATGAAAAAACTACCAACAAATGTGTTGTTTTGTGCAGTAAAAAATAATAATAAATTAATAATTCCAAAAGGAGATTATGTTTTTTCTCAAGATGATGTAGTATATGTAATTGGCGAAAGAGCAAATATAACTAAATTTTTTAAATATTTAGGCAGAACTTCTCATAAAACTAAAAATGTTACAATTATTGGTGGAAGTAGAATAACAATTTATTTAACATGGCTTTTACAAGAAATAGGAATGGATGTTAAAATAATTGAAATAAATAAAGATAGATGTATTTATTTAAATGAAGAAACACCAAAAGCATTAATAATTGAAGGCGATGGCACAGATCAAGAAGTATTAGACAATGAAAATATTAATTATGCCGATGCATTTGTTGCATTAACTGACCGAGATGAAGAAAACTTAATAAGTAGTCTTTATGCATATCAATGCGAAGTACCTAAAGTTATTTTGAAAATTAACAGATTGAATTATATACCTATTGTTAAAAAACTTGGGCTTGATAGTATCATTAGTCCTAAGCAAACTACTGCTAATTATATAATAAGATATGTAAGGGCTTTGGACAATTCTGTTGGAAGTGCCGTTGATAAATTATATAAAATATTGGACGGTGAAGCAGAAGTTGCAGAATTTACTGCAAATAGTACAACACATGAATTAGGAATGAAATTAAGAAATATAGCTTTAAAAAAAGATGTTATTATAGCAGCTATAGTTAGAAATAAAAAAATAATAATCCCCTTTGGAAATGATTGTATTGAAGAAGGCGATAAAGTTATAGTAGTAGCTAAATCAGGATTTCTTTTTGATTTAAATGACATTTACAACGATTGATTGGGGGCAAAATAAAAATGAATATGCGAGTTGTGCTTAGAGTATTAGGTACAGTTTTAATATGGGAATCAATATTAATGCTGCCATCACTTATTATTTCAATAGCAGACAACAGTTATGATATAGATGCATTTATTATTTCGATAGCTTTAATTGCAATAATTGGACTTGTTTTATCGAAAATAAACACACATAATTTTCAAATGAGAAAGAGAGAAGGTTTTGCAGCAGTCGCAATAACTTGGATTGTAATGTCCATGTTAGGGGCACTTCCGTTTTATATAAGTGGTGGAATACCATCCTATATTGATGCTGTATTTGAAACTGCTTCTGGATTTACTACTACAGGCTCAAGTATATTGACTGATATAGAAAGTTTACCACGTGGCCTATTATTTTGGAGAAGTTTTACTCATTGGATTGGAGGAATGGGTGTTTTAGTATTTACATTAGCACTTATGCCATCCCTCGGTGCACGTTCAGTTTTTTTAATGAGAGCTGAAAGCCCTGGACCTTCACCAGGTAAATTAGTACCAAAAATTTCAGAATCATCTAAAATATTATATATAATTTATACAGCAATGACTGCCATCCTTATTATATTATTAGTAATAGCTGGAATGCCTTTATTTGACTCTTTTATACATGCGTTCGGAACCGCAGGTACTGGAGGATTTTCAAATAAAGCTTTAAGCGTCGGTGCATATAACAATCCTTGGGTAGATTGGATAATTACAATTTTCATGTTTTTATTTGGTGCAAATTTTTCACTTCATTATTTAATATCAAAAGGTGATTGGAAAAATGCATTAAAGGATGAGGAGTTTCGATTATATGGAACAACTGTATTAATTTCAATAATATTAATATGCATTAATATTTTGCCTTTATATAGTTACAATGTATTTGAATCACTTACCCAATCAGCATTTCAAGTTTCGACATTAGTAACAACTACAGGTTATGCAACAACTGATTTTAACCTTTGGCCAATGTTTTCTAAAACTATTTTGTTGATGCTTATGTTTTTTGGAGCCTGTGCAGGTTCAACCGGTGGCGGTGTGAAATTTATAAGAATATTAATATTAATTAAATCAGTTTTTTATGAAATTAGTAAAACTGTACATCCAAATTCAGTTAAAACAATAAAAGTTAACGGCAAAACAGTTGATAATAGCACTTTATCAAGCATTATGATATTCTTTTTTGCTTATGTTGCCATTATTATAATTGCAGTAATTATTGTATCGTTGGATAATTTCGATTTTACTACAACTTTTACTGCTGTTTTAGCAACAATAAGTAATATAGGACCAGGGCTAGAAGTTGTAGGCCCAATGGGTAGCTTTGCAGATTTTTCTAATTTAAGTAAAATTGCTTTAACTTCATGTATGATTATAGGAAGATTAGAATTAATACCAATATTAGTATTATTTTCTCCTTCTGTATGGAAAAACATATAATAAAACAAAAAACAAAAATTATTGTTGTTATTAACAACAATAATTTTTTTATAACCTAAAAACGAGAATTTATTACATATTACTTATTTAAGGTTATTTTGATTATTTTTACTTTCATATGCAACTAAAACGCATCCAAATTCAGATTCTATTGTATTTAATTTTTTCTTTTGTTCTTCAGATAAATTTGCTATTTTCTGATCCATTTTCTAACCTCCTTTTAATTTAGTATTAGAATTTTTCTTCTTTTAATACTTATTAAAAAAGTTATTAATATGGAAGTTAATATCACTTATGTAAATTAATTAATTTATATTAAATAATTCTCGCTCTGTTTTATAAATGGGTTTATTTAAATACTTATGTGCTTTTATTAAAAACGGCTCTTCTAAAGAAGCTTCATCAAGAATTTCTTTTTTTAAAAAAATTTCTTGAGTTTCTCCATCATCTAAAATATTTCCTTTGTTTAATACATAAATATAATCACACATTTCATAAATAAAATTCATGTCATGACTTGAAACAACAATGGTTTTATTTTCATTTTCAGTTAAATCATTTAATATATTTTTAATATTTTCTCTTGAAGAATAATCAAGACCTGCAGTTGGCTCATCAAAAAAAATTAATTTTTGATCCATTGCAACAGTACCTGCTATTGAAACATTTTTCTTTTGTCCATAACTTAAAAAATGAACTGGCTTATTTTTTAAATCACAAATATTTGTTTTAAACATAGCTGACTCAACTCTTTTTTTTATCTCTTCATCATTATATTTTAAATTTTTTAGAGCAAATGCAATATCATCATAAACATTTGAAAAAAATATTTGCTTATCGGGATCTTGAAAAACAATACCAACATTTTTTCTTAAATCCGATAAAGTATTTTTATCATATTTTAATTCATTTTCTTTATAATGTATTTTCCCTTTTGTGGGTTTTAGAAGCCCTAAAAAATTCATAAACAAAGTTGATTTACCTGCACCATTTGAACCCACAATTCCTATTTTTTTGCCTTTGCTTAAATCTATACTAACATTATGAAGAGCAACTGTTTTGTCTTCATATATATAAGTAACATTTTCCATTTTTAACATTAATTCACCTGCTTAGTTAATTCGCTAATTTATATAAAATTTCCATCAAAATGCTTTATTTCGAGAATTGATTCCATATTCTTATATCTAATCATAATTCTTATAAACAATGTTTTTGATAATATTCCTAAAGAATTCATGGAGTTTGTATAGTTATCATATCCAAATTTCATTTTTTGAGCTGTTTGAATTTGAATAGCCTCTTCAAAAAAAATAGCAATAAATCTATATGTAAGCACATAAAGTTCAATAAACACAAAAGGAAGTTTAATTTTTTTCATTACTTTTATCTGTTGGTTTATTGATGTAGTAAGTATAAGAAAATACATACATGTAATAGCACTTACTGCCCTTAATGAAATAAAAATTCCTTTTTCTATAGCACCTTCAGCAATTCCAATATAAAAATTCATAAAATCAAATGTTTTAATATATACATACTTTGTTACATCATTTACTTCGTTAAAACCAAAGGAAAATATTATGGCCAATATGCTTATGGAAAGATAAATTACTGGAGCAAACAGCATTTTACCATAAGTTTTTATAGGAATGCGTGCTCCAGCTAAAGTAACAAAAATTACACCCACTATTAAAACACAAGCAAAATATATATTAGAATTTATAATTGATACTAAAATTAATGTAATTGAAAACAATACTTTCATATATGGGTTCAATTCTGCAAAATTATTTGTATAAGCAAACCTATCAATTATAAGCATTAAGTATTTTCCTTTCTAATAAAATTATTTTTGTTTTGTATTATTTATTTTTGATTCTTTAATAAATGAAGCATTTTTTTTACCTCTGACATATCCAAAAAAATATCCTATAACACCTGCACCTAATGCAGCTTGTATTGAAAAGAGCAAACTTTCTATTTCACCACTTATAGGTTCAAATAAAGGATTAAACCATGGTTCATAATCAGGATTTATTTCTGTTATAACTTCTTCTGCTTTACTATCAGTTCCGCCAAACTCTGCATCTTTTAAAAGTAACAAAGGTGAGATAATTAAAATTATTACTATTGAAAATAATAATAAGTTGTTAGTTGTTTTTTTCGATTTCATATCCTGCCTCATTTTCATAGTTTGCAATTAAATTTAAAATTATTACAGTCAATATTCCTTCTGCTATTGCAAGAGGTATTTGCGTAAATGCAAATATGCTCAAAAACTTTAATAAAGAAGATGTAACACCACCCACAACATCAGGATGTGCAAATGCAAGCTGCACGGAAGTTACAACATATGTAAATATATTTGCACATGCAGCTGCAGTAAATATAGCTATTTTTTTGTTTTTGTTTTTAAGCATTTTATAAATAGCAAATGCAACATAAGGTCCTGCTACAGCCATTGAAAATACATTTGCTCCTAATGTTGTAATGCCACCATGTGCTAAAAGTAAAGCTTGAAACAAAAGTACAATAAGTCCTGATACAGACATTGGCAGAGGACCAAATAATATTGCTCCAAGTCCAGTTCCTGTAGGATGTGACGTACTTCCTGTTATAGATGGCATTTTTAATGCGGATAATATAAATACAAATGCAGTAACCAAAGCAAACAGCATCTTTTGGTTTGGATTATCATTAAATGTTTTAGATATTTTCCTCATACCCATAATTACAAATGGCAAACTTACAACATACCAAAAAATTGCCCATTTAATAGGTAAAAATCCTTCCATTATATGCATTCCAAATACATAATTTGGAGCTAATATCATTATAGATATCAAAGCTAATGTTAAATTAATTCTTTTTTTCATTTATAATATATCCCCCTCTAAAAGTCGCTACCTAATTTTATAACGTCCTTCATTTTTTCCATTATTCGTTCATAGGAGCCTTTTGAATGAGGTACAAGACAGTTTGTACAATTTTTTATTCCTTTTGTTTTAATATAATTGCCGCCACATTCTCCTTTTAGTAAATATAGCGGACAATAACAAAAAAGACAGTTAAAATTTTCTTCATCATTTGTTTTATGACAAGGAAAATACTCACATTTTATATTTTGGTAAAATTTAAAATTTTCACTTTGCATCTTTGCTCCTTAGAATTTTTCATTTAAAACATACTCAATCTCATTTCTAATTCATGCAGTCATTTAATCTTTCCACAAATAATTCTACAGTATTTTTATTATTTCCTAATCCTGTAATAAATGCTTCAGCTTCAAATCCGTTTTTAATGAAATAAGATTTAATTGAATCATCCTCATCCGATGCTATATCATTTAACGCATGATCTCCTGCAACAACCATAAAGGGATAAATATATACTTTTTTGATTTTCTTTTCTTTAAGGCTATTTGCAGCTTCATCCATATATGTGTCTCCTTCTACATTTATGATGAAAATATTTTCAATATCCTTGTTTAAAAGATTTTCAAAGTTTTTATAATATTTGTGTGATATATGATCGGACCCATGTCCAACTAAAACTATGGCCTCATCGCTGTGAATATCAGTTTTTATATATGATTTAACAGCTAAAATTTCTTTTTCTCCCATTTCATCATCTAAAAATGTTCTAGTAACTTTTATTTCTTCAAAATTATTTTTGCACTCATTAGCTGCATTTAATATTTTTTCATATTCAAATCCAGGAATTATGTGCGAAGACAATATATATACATGCGTATAATTATTGTCTTTTAATTTTTTTAAAGCTAACTCCATATTATCTATAAATATATTTTCTTCCCTATATATTTTCTTCCTGATTATTTCAGATGTGAAAACTCTAAAGCAATCAATATTCTCAAATTCATTTTTAACCGCATTTTCGATTGTTTCAATATATTTTTGTCTTGACTCTTTAATAGAACAACCAAAACTCGCGATTATAATAGCTTTTTTCATTTATTTACCACCTTTAGATTTACTTAATAGAATTAAGAACTTTTAAATTTGATTCAATAGTATATTCAATTTCTTCATCAGTTAATGTTGTATTTAAAAACATAATTTCATACTGTGAAGGTGGAAGGAGTATTCCTAATTCGAACATACCTTTAAAATATTTTGCATACATACTTGTATCTGAGGTCATTACATCCGCATAAGTACGAACTTCTTTAGCATTAAAAAATATTGTGAGCATTGATTTATATCTAGTAACAAAAGCTTTGACGCCAGTTTCTTCAATATTTTTATTAAATCCTTCTTGTAGTTTTTTAGCTTTATTTTCAAGTTCTTCATATATTTCAGGATTATTTTTTAATTTATTTAAAGCAGCAATACCAATAGACATTGCCAATGGGTTTCCTGATAATGTTCCAGCTTGATATACAGGTCCTAAAGGTGAAATTACGCTCATTATTTCTTTTTTTCCACCATATGCACCAACAGGTAATCCACCTCCGATGATTTTACCAAAACAAACCATATCTGGAACTATGTCAAACACTTTTGCTGCTCCACCGTAAGAAATTCTGAATCCAGAAATTACTTCATCAAATATTAACAAAATATTATTTTCTTCAGTAATTTTTCTAAGTTGCTTCATAAATTCCATATCAGGTGAAATAACTCCCATATTTCCTGGAACTGGCTCTATGATTACACATGCAATTTCATCTTTGTTATTTTCAATTTCTTTTTTTACAGATTCTATGTTGTTATATTCGCAAACTAAAGTATGCTTAACAAAATCAGCAGGTACGCCAAGACTCGTAGGCACATTCAAAGTAAGAGCTCCAGAGCCCGATTTAACTAATAAACAATCTGAATGTCCATGATAACATCCTTCAAATTTTATTATTTTATCTTTTTTTGTATATCCCCTTGCAGTTCTTATGGCACTCATTGTTGCTTCAGTTCCAGAATTGACCATTCTTACCATTTCGCAGCCTTTGTATGCATCTGTTATAATTTCTGCCATTTCTACTTCAACACCTGATGGAACGCCATAAGAAATGCCGTTTTTCAATGCTTCAATTGCAACTTCATTAAGTTCTTCATCGCAATGTCCAAATATCATAGGACCCCATGATGAAATATAATCTAAATATTTATTGTCTTCTGAATCATATATATATGACCCTTTTGCTTTTTTTACAAATACTGGGTCCATGTCAACTGAACCAAAAGCTCTTACAGGACTGTTAACTCCACCTGGAATAATTTCTTTTGCTCTTTCAAATAATCGTTTTGAATTGTTCATTTTAATTCTCCTTATTTAAAATTTTTGCTATGTCCTTAGCAAAATATGTAAGTATTATATTTGCACCTGCTCTTTTTATTGAAAGAACGGATTCGTAAATTGCTTTTTCACTTAAAATTCCATTTTTAATTGCATTTTTAATCATTGAATATTCACCGCTTACATTGTAAGCTGCTATGGGAATATTGAAATTATCTTTTGCTCTTCTTATTACATCTAAATATGATAAAGCAGGTTTAACCATGATTATGTCCGCACCTTCTTCAATATCAAGACTAATTTCCCTGAGCGCCTCATCTGAATTTGCTATATCCATCTGATAACTTTTTCTGTCACCAAACTGTGGTGCTGAACCTGCAGCTTCTCTAAAAGGTCCATAAAAAGCTGATTCATATTTTGCACTATAAGCCATTATAGGTATATTTGAAAATCCATTTTCATCCAATGTTTTTCTTATGCTTTCAATTCGAAAATCCATCATATCTGAAGGAGCAACCATATCTGCACCTGCTTTGACATGGCTTAATGCTATACTACTAATATA
>JARBUP010000303.1 GCA_029239575.1 Bacillota bacterium | reverse complement strand
AGCTTTCTATATAGCCTCGTTGTAATTTAATAGTTCTATACGTGTTGCAACTCCTTGAAGTGCAATTATGTGCATAGGCTCACTTACAGTTGTAGAGCAATCAGATAGTAGCTTTACACTATATTTTTCTGCTGCTTTAGAAATAGCAGTAAAAACAACACAATTGTGTGTCATCATTCCACATACAAGAATTTCTTCTACTCCAAGCTGAGATAATACTTCTTCTAAGTTTGTCTTATGAAAGCTATCTGCAAATGTCTTAGTAACTTTCTTTGCATTTGGAGCAGCTTTTAATATTCTTGGATGAATTTCTACTCCTTCTGTACCTTCATTAAAAAATGGTGAGCTATTATCTGCAATATGTTGAACTAAGATTACAGGGATATTATTTACATTTGCTTTTTCAATAGCTTTTTCCACATTAATTAAAGTGTTTTCGGCATTCCATAAAGGGAATTTTCCATTTGCAAAGTAATCATTTTGTATATCAATAACTATAAGAGCTTTTTTCATTTTTATAACCTCCTGAATTTAACTTCATTAATGTTTTGGAATGTATACTATTCCATTTTAATCTTTCAAATTTTATTATTACAATTAGTTCATGAACGTTTGTGTTAATAATAACATGGATTACTGTATTGTGAAAGTACCCACTTTTTTGTGTGTATTATGTATGAAACATAATGAAGTTAAATTAATAAAAAAACATTAATACATTAATAATAATTAATGTTTTTTAATGTTCTCATTTAAATATTCTTGGCCTACTTCCTGCATAATTTCTAAAGCCTTTATTATTTTATTGCCTCTGTTTTCTGTTAAGAAATACTCCACCTTGAGAGGATAACCTTGATACTGTATTTTATCTACCAACCCAAATTCTCTTAATTCATTTAATTGCTGTAATAACATTTTTTGGCTTATTCCATTTATGTCCTTTTGCAACTGAGATAAGGATGATTTGCCATGATATTTTAATTGCCAAAGAATAATGGTTTTCCATTTACCTTTTAATATATCGTGTGTAATTTCTAATGGACAAGTACATTCTTTACGAAGTTTCATATGAGTTCTCCTTCTCAAATTAATTTATTATATCATTTTAATCAGTGGGACGGTTTGATTAGAGGCAAATTGTATTGCGCTCTGTTATTATTACATATAAAAATAACATTATTAATTATGCAAATGCAACATGTTTTTAAATGTTTCTCACTATTTTTTGAAAAGAGGTTTGGATGAAACATATTAAGTATGTTAAATCAGGGATACGTACTCAACCTTATCAAGAAAATGGGGACGGTTCTTGCATTAGCTCAAAAATCTGTATCATATACAACATCTTCATTGACAAAACGGCTCCCGAAGCATCTACCCATAATAATGGTGACATGAGCATTGAGTCATACTTGAGCTTGAGAATCCTGCTTAAAACTTACCGGTAAATTTATAATATGGGGGAGTAGTATGAGTAAAAGGATAAAGCCAAAATTTAATAAAAAGATGCCCAAGAACGCAAAACGTTATATTAATCCTTCTTCATTATAGGGGAAGTTTGCATAAGGGGAACTTATTATAGCAAATTAATATTTTAAGTTGGAAAAATTTGTGTTATAATAAAAATTAATCGTTAGCCTAAGTGATAGATGGTTATTGTAATGGATATTATTAAATTACATACAGACTTTTATAAAATTTAGTATGTGATAAATATAGAACTTAAAGATTGGAAGGATATTTTAATGGATGTATATGTAGCTCGCCAGCCCATATTTGATAGAAACATGAATGTATTAGGATATGAATTATTATATCGCGGAAGTATGAGTAATTTTTATAAAGGAACTGATGATAGCAAGGCAACAGCTGAAGTAATCAGTAATGCCTTTTTAACAATGCATATTAATGAACTAACCGATGATACAAAAGCTTTTATAAAATTTTCTCAGAATATGCTCTTAGAGGAAATACCTTTGTTGCTACCTGTGGATTCGGTGGTCGTGGAAGTATTGGAAGGAGTTGAAGTTGACGAAAATTTAATCAATGTATGCAGAAAGTTAAGAGAAAGTGGTTATATAATAGCACTTGACGATTTTGCCATTAATGAATCCAATTTGCCGCTCATGGAAATTGCTCATATAGTTAAGATAGAATTTTCTGCTGTAAATTACGTAAAACAACGGGAACTAATAAAACAGTATAAAAACAAAATCAAATTTCTTGCAGAAAAGGTTGAAACAAGAGAAGAATATCAACTGGCCATGGATATGGGATATGATTATTTTCAAGGTTATTTTTTTAGCAAGCCTGTGATTATAAAAGGTAAAGAAATAGAAAGTCTAAATATAAACCTAATTAAAATTATGAGCGCACTAAATAAAGATGAACCGGAATATCAGCAAATTACAGAGATTATAGAAACAGATTTAGGTCTCTCTTATAAATTGTTAAAATTGGCGAATTCCGCCTTTTTTGGATCAAGATATAAAATACAATCTATAAAACAAGCGTTAGTTCAATTAGGTATAGCTGAAATAAAGAAATGGATTTATGTAATGATGCTAAAGGATATACAGATTATAGAAAATAAAGAACTAATAAAAACATGTTTTATAAGGGCAAAATTCATGGAGTTGTTGTCAATAGAGATAGGAAAGAGTGATAAGAAATTTGAATATTTTATGGCAGGAATGTTTTCCGCTATTGATGTTCTTTTGAATAAAGATATGAAGACAATAGTGGATGAATTAGTTTTAACTGATGATGTTAAAGAGGCGTTACTCGGCGGAGAAAATGAAATAAAGAGCGTATTGGACACGGTGATTAACTATGAATTACCAAAATGGAATGGTTTTGAGAAGAATAAAACAGCTATCGGAATTGGTCGAGAAAAATTAATGAGTTTATATTTAAAGGCCCTCATGTGGGTAAGGAAGTTGGAATATTGAGAATTTTATTGCTGGAGAGAAAATATAATCCTTGAAAACGGCTTACTTAATTCGTTTTCAAGGACTTATTTTATTTTTAAGTTAAATAAACGGCGAGAATGTTCATGAAATTATAATTATTAAAATTTATTTTTTGGGGTATTTATAATAGTAATAATTTAAAATTAAATTTAATTGTTCAAAAAAATATATAAATAATCAATACAATATGCAATCTAATGCTATATAGTAGTAGACACAAAAATTATAAATAACCATATAATCAAATTACAACTACTAATGAATATTTATAACAAGTCAAAACTGCTAAGTTATGTTGAAATCCGATTAAAGTCAAATTTTCTTAGGCATTTTTATAAAAAAGTTCATTTTTTTAATTAAATTCCAACAAAATAAGCTTAACTCAAAAATTTACAACTATTTATTCATTTTATACATAAATATAAAAAGGGAATGGTTATATGTTTAAAATAGGAATATATTGCAAGAATGAAGTTCAAAAGAAAGAAATAAAAAAATGT
>JARBUP010000302.1 GCA_029239575.1 Bacillota bacterium | reverse complement strand
CTCATCTGAAATAATATTAAAATTAAATTAAGTAGGAGATATTATGTTTATACCAAAAAGAATTCTATTTGAAAAAAACGCATTGGATTATGAAATAGGAAATAATATATATAATTTTTTTAAAAATAATGAAAATATAGAAATAATTAATTTAAAAGGAAACAAATTAAAGGAAAATATTCCAGGCAATAATATATATGATTTTTATAGGGAAGGTAAAAGAACACTTGTAGTTGGCGTTAAAAAGGGAATGAAATTTCAATCTTGTAAACCATCAGCACATTACCAGCTTCCATTGATGTCTGGTTGCATAGGACAATGCGAATATTGTTACTTAAATACAAATTTAGGTGATAAACCATATATGAGAGTTAATGTAAATGTAAATGAAATACTTCAACAAGCTGAGAATTATATACAGGAAAGGCTTCCTGAAGAAACTATTTTTGAAGGTTCTGCTACATCGGACCCAATACCAACTGAGCCATATTCAAATTCACTAAAACAAACAATTGAATATTTCAGTAAAAGTGAAATGGGAAAATTTCGTTTTGTAACAAAATACACAGATGTCGATACACTATTAGACATAAAGCATAATAACAACACAGAAATCCGTTTTACTTTAAACACAAACAAAGTAATAAATGACTTTGAAAATAAAACTCCATCAGCAGAAAAAAGAATTGAAGCATGCAAAAAAGTCATAGAAGCTAAATATCCTACAGGATTTATTATTGCACCTGTTTTTTTATATGATGGATGGAAAAATGATTATAAAAATTTATTGTTGAATTTAAATCAGACTTTGCCAGATGAAATTACACATCCAGTTACATTTGAAGTAATTTCTCACAGATATACAACAAAAGCTAAAAATGTTATATTACAAGCATTCCCGGATACTACATTACCCATGATTGATGAAGATAGAAAATTTAAATATGGTCAATTTGGATACGGTAAATATGTATATCAAAATGAAGAAATAAATGAAATAAAAGAATTTTTCAATAATGAAATAGAAAACATTTTTAAAAATAAAATAATTAAATATATAATTTAACAAAATTTAAGAGAGGTCAAAAATGACCTCTCTATAAAACATATACTTCCCTTAACATTTTTATTTCTTTTGCATGACCTTCTAATTCATTTGGTGTTTCTAAATAAAATGGCAAATGGCGGAGACGAGGATGATTAATAATATTAACAAATGTATTTAACCCCAGTGTTCCTTCCCCTATGGTTTCATGACGATCCTTATGGCTGTTAAATGGATTTTTGCTATCATTTAAATGTATTGCATACAATTTATCAAGACCTATGATTTCATCAAATTTATTTAATACACCCTCTAAATCATTTACTATGTCATAGCCTGCATCATAAACATGGCATGTATCAAGGCATACTCCCATTTTATCTTTTAATGTTACACCATCTATTATTTGTTTTAACTCTTCAAAAGAACTGCCTATTTCTGTTCCCTTGCCTGCCATAGTTTCAAGTAACACTATAGTTGTTTGATCTTCTTTCAATATTTTATTTAATGTTTCAATAATAATTTTTATTCCTTCTTCAGTTCCTTGTTTTACATGACTTCCTGGATGAAAGTTATATAAATTATGCGGGAGATATTCCATTCTTTTTAAATCATCTTCCATTACTTGTAATGCAAATTCTTTAGTGCTTTCATTATCAGAACAAGCATTTAAAGTATATGGTGCATGACCTAATATGGGACCAAAATTATTCTCTTTCATTAATATCAATAATTTTTCCATATCTACTGCATCAATTGCTTTTGCTTTACTACCTCTTGGATTACGGGTAAAAAATTGAAATGTATTAGCCCCTATTTTTAATGCATCTTTACCCATAGCTTCAAATCCTTTAGAAACTGACAAGTGACATCCTATATTAAACATTTTTCCTCCGATTTATTATTGCTTATTTCGTAATTTCTAATTAAATCAAAAAACTTCTCATCATCTTTAATCATATGACCTAAAACAATATCATCTACAACAAAAGAAAAGAATTCTGTCACACTAAATTTTTCATTAATATAAGCTTCTCTTAAATTTAATGATTTTTGTAATAACTCTTTATGAATAGTAATATGTTCTTCGTAATTAGGATACCCAATTTCAGACAATAATTTCTCTTCAAAATCAAAATGGTTAATAATATGATTAATGAGTAAATCTAATTGCTTTATAATTTTATCCATGTTGTTAGAAAAGGCCATAAATAAAAGTGTATTTGCAATTTCGATAAGTTTTTTATGTTGATTATCTATTTCTTTGTTTTTGCTATCCCATTGGTTTGACCATTCTATATGGGCAAAAGCTATTATTTTATTATTCATATTTTCATAATTAACAACACAGTTTCTACCGCTTTCTTTTGCAAAATATAAAGCTTTGTCAGTTCTTGCATACCAATTATCCAAGGATTCTGATTTATATTTTTGTGCTGCTCCAATACTCACTGTAACTTTCTTAGCTACGCTATAATCATTATTTTCAACTTCAACACGAATTTTATCTGCTAAAAATAAAGCATCGTTTATTTCTGTTTTAGGCATTAAAACAATAAACTCTTCTCCACCCACCCTAAATACATAGTCTGATTTTCTTATAGCGGAACTTATTATTTCAGATGTTTCCTTTAAAACTATATCTCCAACTGGGTGACCCCATGTATCATTAATATTTTTAAAGTGATCCAAGTCTAATAAAATCATAGTTAAAGGCTCATTGTAACGCTCAGAAATTATTATTTCATCATTAACTCTTAAATCAAAATAATATCTGTTAAAAAGCCCTGTTAATTTATCTTTAATTGCAATATTTCTAAAGTTTTCTTCTGCTTGTTTTTGTTCGGTAATATCAAATAATCCAATTAAAATAGCTGGTTTATTATTAAAATTCATTTTTACTGAAGATAATATAAAAGTACCCACGCCACTATCTGTGTTTTCATAATTAAATTCAACATTTTCATTTTTTTCATATAATTTTATTTTATCCATAACTTTATAAAAAGCATCATATTTTAATTTAAAAATTTCTTGGAAATAAATTTTATCTGTATCTGAAGTATTTACTTCTATTAATTTTTCAGCACTTTTATTCATAAAAAGTATTTCTTCAGTTTTTTCATCTATGAGAAACATAGCTCCATGCACTGTTTTAAAAAGCTTTATCATATTATCATTGCTTTCCTTTATATCTTTAAATGCTTTTAATAAGCTTTTTTCTGCAGGAATAAATATAAATAATGTAATAAAAACTACCATTATTAAAGTTAAATAAAATAAAATATTTTCAGTTTTGCCTATTATTTTAATTTTTTCATTTGATTCATTTTCATATTGATAAACTATGTCATTCATACCATTTAGAAAATAGGATTCATTATTATTTAATATATTAATATTTTTTTTAAAAGCTTCTTCATTATAATTTG
>JARBUP010000301.1 GCA_029239575.1 Bacillota bacterium | reverse complement strand
AAATAAAGTTTTTTATTAATTTAGTATAATTAAATTATCGGATAAGTTTATTCTAAAGTTATAATTAAAAAGTACTTTTGTTGGTAAAAAAGCAATAAAAAAAGCTCTCTTAATTATAAGAGTGCTTTCTTCATAAAATAATTATATATATTATTATGCTTTTATTGCCCAACGCAATTTAGCAGAACGAGCACGACCATTGGTGTTACATTCTTCAGCAGATGGTCGAATAACATTTGGAGCTATTTCACTATAGATACCTTCACGGAAAAAGCGTTGAAATGATTTTTTAACCAGGCGATCTTCTCCTGAATGAAATGACAGTATAGCAACTCTTCCACCTTCAGCAAGGGTAGCAGGAAGCTTTTCTAAAAATTCATATAACACTTCAAATTCACTATTAACATCAATTCTAAGCGCTTGAAAACATCGCTGGCAAGCTTTTTTAATTTCATCATTCTTATTTTTTTCTGGAAGAAATTTTAAAGCATCTTTAATAATTTGTTGGAGCTGAGTTGTTGTGGATATGTCTTTTCCTTTTTTAATTTCAGAAATAATTGCACGAGCTATTGCTTCGGCATTAGGCTCATCTGCGTTTTCTAATAACATTCCTTCTAATTCTTCTTGTGAAATAGTTTTTAAACGTTCTGATGCAGATATACCTTTTTCAGGATTGAGCCTTAAGTCTAACGGACCTTCAATCTTAAATGAAAATCCTCTATCTGGATTGTCTATTTGCATTGAAGAAACACCTAAATCTGCTAAAACAAAATTCAATGGTCCTGATTCTAAAGCAACTTGATCTATATTAGAAAAGTTCATTTGTTTTATGGTTAAAATTTCAGAGCCATAACCTAATCGTTCTAAACGCTCTCTGGTGCGCGGTAATTCAACAGGATCTACATCAAGTGCGAACAAGTGACCCTTTGAATTTAAGCATTTAAGCATCTCCAATGTATGGCCACCATAACCTAGTGTTGCATCTAATCCAGTTTGGCCTGGAGTTATTTGTAAGAATTCTAATATCTCTTTAACGCAAATTGAACGGTGCATCCCAGCAGGAGTACTACCTTTTTGTATAACTTTTTCTACAGTATCAGCATATTTCTCAGGCTGCAGTTCTTTATATTTTTCTTTATAAGTTTTAGGGTGAGTGCCTTTATATCGAATACGTCTCTTATGTTTTTGCTCTTGATTATCCATTTGGCTTAATCTTTCCTCCGCCTTTTTTAATATTTTTTTAATATTGCTATAATTCATATGATACCAAATACAATTCATAAAAGCAAATATTAAGAATAAAAAATTGTATAATTAACTGTAGGTATATAAGCTCAATAAAGAAAGTCTGCTAAGCTAATAAATTAATGTGGTTATATATTCATTATAAATCAAATTTAGGCGGTGGTAATTGAATTCTTTGTTCAAGGTTTACTCCGGGTATTTTCAGTGGAACAGGTATAATATTTATATTAAAAATAGTTGTTATTCCTGGGTAAAAGCGGATATTATTTGTCTGAGATGAATAATATCCTAATGCATCAACTCTTAGATTATATGATGTAAAATAAAAGTCCTGTCCTACTGTATTACTTAAGAGATATGCTGTAGGTACTGTAAGTGTGGCAGCTGTTCCATTTACATCGGTTGTAGCAAACTGAACAGGAGCTTCGCCATAAAATCTATCCAAAATAAATACAGTTACTAATGCATTTTCTATAGGTTTTCCACCAGAAGTAACATGCACTTCTAAAAAACCAAACAGTTTTGTTGTATCTGTTTCAGGCACGGTTGTATTACTTTTTTTTATATTGTTATTATTTTGATTTTGATAAATCCAATTATACAATTTTATTACACCACCTTAATATATAAATGAAAGTTTTCTTTATAATCATTAATATATTCTAACATAAGTGTTTATGTGTTAAGAATTAATAGATAACTATGTCAGAAAATCAAAGTCCTAATAACTTTTGCGTTAAATATGAATGCTCGTTATAATATTATCATAATAGATGTAAATTATAAAAATATATTAAGATATTAATAAAGGGGGAATTATTAATGAAATCTTCACGAGCAATTATTGATAATCCATTACAACATAACATTATAGGCTTACAAAAATATTACATTGACATATTATTAGATTTCTAATAGAATTATTAATATTTTAATAAAAATAGATATTATTTTATAATAATTAATATTTATTTTTAACCGTTTCTTATAAAAAAATTAAATATGAAAAATATTTATCATTAATAAAAATTGAAAACAAGCTATTTTAGTAGATCCTCTATAAAAATTTCAGCAAAAATATAAATTTATGGCATGTAATTTGCTTTTACTAAGTTACACAAGAACAACTTGATCTTAATATATCAATTGTTTAGTAAGTAACAAAATCAATGCTGAAGAATTTAAGAGGAGGTAGTAAAATGTTAAAAAACGCTTTACCTAAAATTGTAACAAATAGTCTGCCAGGTCCAAAGGCACAGGAAATCATTGAAAGGAGAGCAAATGCTGTTCCTAATGCAATTAAATGTAGTTATCCTTGTGTTATTGAAAGAGGAGAAGGAGCAGTTTTTGAAGATGTTGATGGTAATATATTTCTTGATTGGATAGGTGGAGTTGGAGTTCTTAATATAGGATACAGTAGACCTGAACTTATTGAAGCTGTTAAAGAACAATCTGAAAAGTATTTTCACAGTATGATGAACATAGTTACACATGAAGGATATATTAAACTTGCTGAAAAATTAAATAGCATTATGCCTGTAAAAGGGGATAGAAAAAAAACTATGCTAGTTAACTGCGGCGCTGAAGCTGATGAAAATGCAGTTAAAATAGCAAAAGGTTATACTAAAAGACCAAATATCATAGTATTTAGCGGAGCATTTCATGGCAGAACAGCAATGACTATGGCTATGACTGCTAAAAAGGCACATTGTATTGGAATGGGTCCTTTCCCTGATGGTGTTTATAGAGCAGAGTATCCATATCTTTACAGAGCTCCTAAAAATATGACAGAAAATGAAGCTATTGAATACTATATTAATAAACTTAATCAAACATTTATTGAATCATCACCAGCTGAATATGTTGCTGCTATAGTGTTGGAACCAGTTCAAGGCGAAGGCGGATTTGTACCAGCACCAATCGAATGGGTAAAAGCAGTTCGTAAAATATGTGATGAAAAAGGTATACTTCTTATTGCTGATGAAGTACAAACTGGTTTTGGCAGATCTGGAAAAATGTTTGTATCTAACTATTGGGAAGAGGCAGGATGTCCACCTGATATTATTACTACTGCAAAATCCATAGCTGGCGGAATTCCATTGGGTTCAGTAACAGCTAGAACAGAAATTATTGATGGAATAGTAGGCGGTACTATTGGTGGAACATATAGTGGAAATGCATTAGCGTGTGCTTCAGCACTACAAGTTATAGATATAATGGAAAAAGAAGACTTACCAGGTAAAGCC
>JARBUP010000300.1 GCA_029239575.1 Bacillota bacterium | reverse complement strand
ATGCTTTGATTTCTTGATTATTTCCTCCTACCTCTTTCCAATTTGTAATTTCACCTGAATATATTTTTTGTATTTGTTCAATAGTGAGATTATCAACAGCATTATCCTTATGTGTTATGAAAACAAATGCATCATAACAAACAGGTTCTATTATCATTTCAACATCTTTTTCTTTTGCTAAATTAATTTCTTCATCTGAAGGTTCTGTGACAATTATTAAATCAACAGGGTGATATTCATCTAAAAAAGTATTTGAGGTTCTTATCATCCCCAGGGTGTTAGGTTTCTTCAATATTAAATTCTCATATGCATAATGAGTTGTTGAAAAAGAAGCGAAATCATTGGCATCTTCATCTGAAAGTCCAAGGTGCTGCCTTGAAAATTCAACTGCCATTGGTATTGCAACCGTTGATCCATCAAGACTTGGATATGTTCCAAACTTAATTTCATAATAATCTTCTTTACCGTTTGGAGTATTCCAGCTTCCCTTCACGCTTCTTTCACCAATCTTAAATTGACTGTCTTTTACATATTGCTTCCAATCACTGCTTCTTTGCAAATTTTGATTAATTTGTGCCCATGAGCCTGTTTTATCAGCAATACCATTTTCATTTTTATTGATTCTATTTATAAAAATCAGAAATAATGCCGCTACAAAAATGCCAACTACAAAAATATTCTTCCTTTTCATATAAACCACCTTTACAATAATTTATTGATTATAAAAAATATAGTAATATTAGTTAGATATTGCATGCTTATCATAATCATTTTATTTAATTACTTTAATAGATTTAATAACCGGCTGATTTTCTTTGAATACAGTTCCATTTTTATCTTGCACCGGTGTTTGGGAACATATTTTATCAACGATATCCATTCCTTTTGTAACATAACCAAAGACTGCATAGCTGCCATCTAATGGAGTACTATCTTCTTGAACAATAAAAAATTGAGATCTGGCACTGTCATAATCATCTGAACGCGCCATGGAAATGGCCCCTCTTGTATGAGACAACGTATTATTTACACCGTTGTCAGTAAATTCACCTTTAATTTTCTCTTCAGATCCACCTCTTCCATTGCCTAGAGGGTCGCCCCCTTGAATCATGAAACCGGAAATTATTCTGTGAAATGTCAGTCCGTCATAAAAGCCTTCTTCAGCTAATTTAACAAAATTATTTACTGTAATTGTAGCACTCTCTGCATCTAAATCAACATAAATAGTTCCATAGTTTTCTACTTCTATTTCTACTTTATGAGTGGCTTTGAAGCTTGATTCAGAACCAGAACTACTTCCTTTTTCTTCATTTTTAGCATCATTCTTATTACAACCTGCTAATCCAAATATGGATAGACAAATTGCCAGTATAATATATACTTTTTTTACATTCTTAATTTTCATAATTTCTCCTTAAAATTAAACAATATTTTGATGTGATAATTTAAAAGTTCATATAACCTAACATTGCTATTAATTAATTTTTTCGGTTAATATGCCATGAAGTAATTATTGCAATGAACTTTCACAATATAGACTAACATATATATAGACGATTTACCAGTGGTTATGTTCCTTTAAGTAAAAAAAGCTGAGATTTTCTCTCAGCTCATTAATTTTTTATAACATGATTTTATTTTATTGTTGTTTTAATAAATCTGCAATTTCATTATAGCCGTATTTCTTTGCATATAGGAATGCAGAAAAATTATTTGCATCTTTTAATTCCGGATCTGCACCGGCAGATAATAAAGCTTGAACAGGTTCAATAACACCGTTGGCTGCTGCGTACATCAAAGGGGTCCAGCCAGATGAGTCAGCCATATTTGGATCGGCGCCCGCTAATATTAATAAATTAATAGCTTCTGCGTTTTGACTGTATATGGCTCTGACCATAGCTGTTTCTTCATAATAATCAACTATGTTTGGATCAGCTCCTGCCTGGATTAAAACATTTATAATTTCATCATTGCCATCTTGAGCTGCCCACATCAACGGAGTCCATCCGTCCATGTCTTGTACATCAACATACGTACCATCATTTAATAGTTCTTTGACCTTTTCAACATCACCCTCAGCTACTGCCTCAGTAATAGCTGTTGCATCTTCTTCAGCAAATGTATCTGATAAGAAGCTATCTGCTTCCACCATTATTTCATTGTTATATTTAATCATAACAAATGCAAAAATACCTACCACAAGAACCACCATAGCTGATGATAAAACTTTTTTATAACTTTTTTCGGGAAGATTAAAGTTATTTTCAAAATAATTTTTAACTTCATATATTCTTTTAGGCAAAGAAGGATGTGTGGAGCTTTTTTCAGCTACTTTATTTAAAAAGCCTTTATTATTGCTGTATTGAAGAAGATATTCATCGCGATTAACCTTATGAAACAATGTCTTGCCTATTGCTAGTATTGTCAGTGCATTCATTGAGGCTTCAGAATTATTGATATAATAAGCAGCAATGCGGTCACTTGTATATTCGCATGCTCTTAAATATGCATTGCCAAGTGAAGGAATCCACATGGCTGGCAAAATAAACAGCTGCTTAGCTACATGTCTTCTTTTAATATGAGCAAGTTCATGAGCAACGATAAATGACAACTCATCATTATTCTCAGTATTAATCAAATCAAATATGTCTGAATATAAAATAACTATATTTTTTCTAAAAGATTTTGCAGCAAATGCATTTAATATTCCGCCTGATTCAATTACATGAATTTCTGGAATGCTCTTTATTTCCATAGAATTGCATAATTCAACTACTTTATTATAAACCTCCGGAAATTGATTAGCACTTAAACGTACTCCATTTGTCCTTATTCTAGCTATCATCAGACCGTTTGAAAACAAAGAAATTGCAGTCAATAATAAAAGCACTGCTAGTCCTTCCATATAAAATAGTAATGATACATAAATTATAATGCTGACTATCAGTGCTAAAGAATAATATCGTTTTTCATCTTTGTGAATTAAGTTCTTTAATGTCAATTCTTTTGTCATTTTAACTCCTTGTAAACTAAATTTATACATAGATGAATGATTATATCATGCTATTATTTGATAACATATCGGTAATTAATAGCATTCATGTATAAATTTAAAGAAAAAATCTGCTGCTTAGCAGATCTTTTCATGTAGTTTTAATTAACTTCATTTAAAATGCTTTCTGAAAACTCTTTTGCATTTTGTAAATCGCCATTGTTTGGATGACCTTTTGCAGTTCCGCCAAAGATGTTTAAAAATTTTGTTGTGAAATAGCCTCTGCAGGCAAAACTTCCCACAACATTTGCTCCTTTGGCTAAAAGAAGCTTTTTAGCATCATTATTGTACTTTTTAATACCAACAGCACTGGTTGAAAAAATAAAAGTATTTTTATTTTTTAAGTTAGATTTTTCAATTGCATTTAAAATGGACGGGTGTATTTTTTGATTGTAAACACCTGAACCAAATCCTACCATATCGTATTTATCAATATCATT
>JARBUP010000299.1 GCA_029239575.1 Bacillota bacterium | reverse complement strand
ATATTAGACGCAGTGAACCATTTACATTGTAGACATATATAGTATAGTAGCCTTAATTATTGGCAAGCCTTGTTTATAAGGGATGTTGCAAGGCTAAGGAACTATATATGCAGATGCTCAATGTCAATGGCTATTATTTTATTTTGTAATTTCTGTACATTTTGAAATTCTAATACTTATAGGTAATGTGATTGAAATTTAAAGTATAGGAGGACAATATATTTTGTAGAATAGTTTTAATTTAGTATATATTAAGTAATATTATTATATTTAACATATAATATAAAATAAAATGACGCTTATAAAGTTTATTATTCAAATACATATAATGTCAATGTGTTTTAATAAAATACATTTGCAACATATTTTCTTTATATTGCATAATAATATATAGTAAAGTTAAGCGTAATAAAAGGAACATAAATATCTCAATTAGACATATTTTAATTTACAAATGTAAAATAAGTTAAATTTAAATTACGATTATTCATAAAAGAAAAACAACCAAAGATGCGATTTGGAGTGATAGTTTATAAAGTATTTATGCATTATGCAAAATAAATAGCTTGACTTTCAATTGAAAAAAAGTTATCATAGCTTATATATTAGAGATTCTGTGACAGGGGATAATTAGGAGGTCAATTAATATGCGTTCATCAAAAGAGATTATGGAAAAAACAGAAAAGTTCGGTGCCCATAACTATCATCCGAAAGAAATAGTATTTGAAACAGCTGAAGGTGTTGTTATAACTAATCCTGAGGGAGAGAAATTTTATGATATGCTTAGTTCATATTCGGCTTTGAATTTTGGACATAGACATCCTGAATTAGTACAAGCTGCAAAGGATCAATTAGATAAAGTAACTTTGACATCAAGAGCTTTTTACAATAGTGTTTTAGGTGATTGGATGGAAAAGTTATGTGAATTGACTGGTAAAGACATGGTTTTACCAATGAACACAGGAGCTGAAGCTGTTGAAACTGCTTTAAAAGCTGCAAGAAAATGGGGTAATTTTGTTAAAGGTGTTGAAGACGGTAAACAAGAGATAATAGTATGTTCAAGCAACTTCCATGGAAGAACAATTGCAATAGTGTCAATGAGTACTGATCCTGATGCAAGAAAAGGATACGGACCTTTCACACCAGGGTTTAAAGTTATAGAATATGGAAATGCAGACGAACTTAAAAATGCAATAAATGAAAATACAGTTGCATTTATAGTTGAACCGATTCAAGGAGAAGCTGGAGTTATTGTTCCACCAGAAGGGTTCTTGAAAAAATCATTAGAAATATGTAAAGAAAACAATGTTTTGTTTATAGCAGATGAAGTACAAACAGGTTTTGCAAGAACAGGAAGAATGTTCGCTTGCGAATATGAAGGAGTAATACCTGATATTTATGTTCTTGGTAAGGCTTTAGGTGGTGGAATTATAGCAGTATCTGCAATTGCAGGGAATAAAGATATTCTTGGTGTATTTAAACCTGGAACACATGGTTCAACTTTTGGAGGAAATCCATTAGGAGCAGCTGTTTCATTAAAGGCAATGGAAATATTAGTAAGAGATAATTATCCTAAAATGGCTGAAGAAAAAGGCAATTACTTCATGTCTAAATTAAAAGAAATTAATAATGATGATATAGTTGAAGTAAGAGGAAAAGGACTTTTCGTAGGTGTTGAATTTAAAGAAAATGCTGCACCTTATGTAAAGAAACTTATTGAAAATGGAGTTCTTGCTAAAGAAACTCATGATAAAACAATTCGTTTTGCTCCTGCAATTCCAATAACATATGAAGAGATAGACGATGCTATCGAAAAAATAAAAAAGGTTTTTAGTAAATAACATAAATAATTCAATATTAATGTAAATGATTTAGAGGCTTATGACAAATTAAAATGTTGTAGGCTTTTTTCTTTTGATTTTTGCGGAATGCTTTTAGAAATTTATGCAAAGATAATATATTATAATAATGTTAAATTTGTAGACTATTAAGTTATTCAAATTATATATATACAATAGAAAATTAATTCAAAAAAATATAAGTAAGGTATATTAAGTTTTTAGGTATCTTAATTTTAATATGCTAAATTTAAACTGTCTAACTTAAGCGAATTGTATGAACTTTATGTAGATACACTTACCTTTATGTATGTTCTTTAAAAATTCAATTATCTATGGCGAGTCCTTACAAGTAATTTTACCTTTCATCAGGAGATGTATGTATTCGTAGGAATGGTTAAATAATGGCACGAAAACTCACTAAACACCATCTGACATATAGTATTCTAATAAGTAATCAATCATGACATAATTTAAAAACTATAAAATTAATTAATGAAATACGTTCCTAAATTGTAAATTAAATGCTATAATTAATTTTTAGTAATATAAATTTTTAAAAGAGGTAATGTGTTGTGGTTAATTTATTTTTGACATTAATAATTGGCTTAATTGGGGGATATGTTTTTCTTAAGCTAAAAGTTCCTGGCGGTATGATGGTTGGAAGTATTGTTCTTATTACTTTATTTAATATAAATACCGACGTAATTTATATGCCTACAGTTGCAAAAACAATAGCACAGATAATAGCAGGTGCATTTATAGGTTCTGGCATAGAAAAGGACGACCTTTATAGGCTTAAATATATAACTAAACCTGCTTTAACGTTAGTAAGTGGAATGCTTATTTTAAATATTATAACAGGATTTTTAATATATTTAACAAGTCCATTGGATTTAGTAACTGCACTTATGTGTTCTGTTCCCGGTGGTATGAGTGATATACCATTAATTAGTGCTGATATGGGAGCTGATTCATCAAAGGTTGCTGTAATGCAATTTGTTAGAATGGTATTTGGTATAGGGGTTTTCCCAAGTGTAATATCTAAAATAACAAAATCTAAAACTTATTTAACGGATTCTGAAGACTCGCCTGAAAGAGTTGTTTCAAATATAAAAAATAAAAAAAATTTCATTTTGACTATTATAGTAGCAGCATTACTTGGGGTTATAGGAAAAATTTCGAATATTCCTTCTGCAACAATGGTATTTTCAATGTTTAGTGTAATTGCATTAAAACTTTTAACAGGTAAGGCATATTTGCCAAAATGGGTAAGAAAATTTGCTCAAATGATGTCTGGTGCATATATTGGAAGCGGAATAGGAATGAATGAAATCATTGATATGAAAGTAATAATATTGCCAGCGTTTATATTAATATTAAGTTATTTAGTTGGATGCTTTATATTAGGAAAAGTATTAAATTCAAAATTTGATATGCCTATCAGAGAAGCAATGCTCGCATCAATTCCTGCAGGGGCATCAGACATGGCTTTAATTTCAGCTGATTTAGGTGTACAAAGCACAAATTTAATTGTATTGCAAATAATAAGATTAGTGACTGTAATATCAGTTTTTCCACAAGTAATAAGAGTGTTTGTTCATTTGTTCTGATATTAAAAAAGTTCTGTTAATAATTTTATATTTCTTAAAAAACAAATCT
>JARBUP010000298.1 GCA_029239575.1 Bacillota bacterium | reverse complement strand
ATCCTTCCTGCTATTGGTACAAAGTACTTTTCCAGGAATTCAATTACCTTTTTCATAAAATCCCCTCCAAATATAAAAATTTATAAAGTATATGAAAAGTCCAAGACTTATGTCCTTATTCCTTAGATTTTTGTAAAAGATTTAATGCACAATTTAATACTTTCTCTCCATTCATCATTCCATAATCGATGCTGTTAATTACATCAATAATTATTCCCTTTGGTTCGTATGCTGTTTTGTACTTATTAAGCAAAAATCTTACCTGTGGTCCTAAAAGCAGAATGTCAGTGTTATTAATATGGTTTTTTAAATCCGCTTCTGCTACTGCTATTATTTTTGCCTCTACCCCAAGCTTTATAGCAGCAGTTTCCATTTTAGTTACTAATAAACTAGTAGACATTCCTGCTCCACAAACAAGAGTTATCCTTTTCATATTATTTCGCCTCCTTTATTTGCTTTTCATAAATATGTAAAGCAAGTATCATGCCAAAACAATTCTTTGTGTTAAAACGTGTAAAAAACTAATGATAGGAAAAGAGCATTTAGTATAAATTAATTACTGTTTCATTTTTTTATATAGTGTTTTATTTTTAATATATACTTTTTCTATTTTTATAATTAGTGTTTTAAAATAGAAAATCATTAAAGATAGCTAGCATGTTTTTTATTTATTATCAAAAAATTTTTCATACATATCAACGAATTCTTGTGCAATATCTTTAATTGTTATAGCATTCATTAAGTGATCCTGAGCATGAACCATTAATAAGCTTACTTCAATCTTATTTCCAGAAGCTTCATTTTGTATAAGTGAAGTTTGTACATTATGAGCCATAAGCAAATCATCTTCTGCTTTTATAAGTGACAATCTAGCTTCAGGAAAGTTGCCAATTTTGGCATAATGTATTGCTTCCATTGAGTGGCTTCGTGCACTTCCTCCATTTATGATAATATTCATAATTATTTCTTCAAAATCCATAAATAAAACCTTCCTTTTAATAAAATTTGTTTTGATGATTTTCTCATTAAATATCTAGCAAATCTTATGCCAAAACACATAAGCTGCTAAGAAACAGATTTTTTAAGCAAAAAATAAGATGCATTAAAATGCATCAAATATAGTCAATAAAATTTAGTAATAGTCTTTTGCATTAAAAAAAACCATGATAAAGCATATTTCATCTTCTGAGATATTGATGGAATATTTTTCACTTAGTGATTCACAAGATTTTTTTACTACTTTATAAAGTTCTAGATTTTTTTCTATATATTCCTTTTTATCTTCAAAACATATTACTGTATTTCCAGCTATTAATCTATCTATCATACAACCTATATGTAATGTTATTCCAATTAAAATATTTGTATCCGTTTTCAGATTTAACTCTTCTTCTATTCTAAAAATAAGTTCACGTATACTTTTAAAAACTTCTCTTCCATCAACATTTAAAAGCTGATTTTTAAGAGTTTCTCCCATTTTTATATAAGTTGTTTCGAGGTCAATAATATTTTGTATAGCTTTAAGGGCTCTTAAGCTTAAAACTTCATCTAAATCAAATTTTGGAATTTCTAAGTCAAGTTTAAAGGAGGTGACAACACAGACTATTTTACTTTCCTTACTTATATTTTTTAACTTAGCAAAAATATTGCTATTGGGATTTAAATTTATAGGTATGATTTGAAGTATTGTAGTATCAAATTGAAGATGACCTTCTAAAAAGTTCTTTATTGCCATAGCACTTCCTTCACCTGTAGTACATATTGTTACGATAGATAAATTGTATATTCTTTCTATTTCTGATTTATCTCTTGTAATTTCATTATGAAGAAAAGTATTTACATTGAGTGTTTCTCTATATATTTCCTCTAGTGAATAACCTATCATTGCCTTTCTAGCAGCTTCTATAACATGTAAAGTACTAACAAGGGGAATAGTTTTTGTTCGTATATTCATTTTCTTTTCTATTTCTTGAGCAAAGGTCGTAAGTGATCCCATATCTACTAGAAAAAGAATATCGGATTTCACATGAGAATTTTCTATATAATCTATTAGATGAGCAAGGATTTGCTGAGGTTTTTCATCAAGTGGAGCGTTTATTCCAAAAGCATATTTAGCTCCTAGTAAATTATTTGCTACATCAACCATGGAGGTGGCAGAAGAATTACCATGTGCAATTACTATTATTCTTACACTTTCATCTTTAATAACCACATTTTCTTCATCATATATAAGAAATAATGTAAGGAAACCGGCTTCATCAATTGGCATTGTAATATCCAACATTCTTTCTATGATATTTAAACAATCTATTGCTAAGTTAAACTCATCAGAATATTTTTGTCTTATTTTATTTATATTTGGATTGATAATTTTTTTGTTTTGCCGTAATCTGTTAATTGAACTTGCAATATGAATAGCCATGCTATAATAAATTTTATTGCTTAAGGTTCTCTTTAATCTTTCCTCACTAAAGCTTACAATCTGGTCCACTATTAGCAAAATTTCTGGTTCTATTATATTTTGTAGATTAGAAGTATCAATTCGTTTATTTACACTATAAATATATTTTGCAAAATAATCTTCTATATCCTTATCCATTTGAATTTCAAGCTCTAGTAAATTTAATCCCTTACTTTTAAGCTCATGAGTTCTCATATCAATCATGTCATATATGTTTACTGATGTATTGTCCTCTTGAAAAAGCGCGCGCTTCTCACTTTTACTAAATATGCAATAGCGAGTATTTATGCCTATTAGTCTATTCCATATTTGACGGTGCTCAGTTTCTTTATATAGACCTTCTCTTATATATTTCGGCAATTCATTACTGCTTATTTTAATACAATCTTTTTTATTTGATACAAAATCTGCATAGGCTTTTGCACAAATCAGTTGAATATCTGTTTTCAATTGACCGATATTATTAATACAGTTATAACTTAGGAGTGCTCTCATAGAATTTACTGAAAGTAAAATTTCACGATCCAGTCTTGTTGATTCTTCTCTAAGAAAAAGCTCTATAAGATGAAACCTTTCTTCAATGCTTCTTTCTGATAACCCTTTGATATGTATGACCATAGGAATTCTTCTTGTGAAGGTTTTAAGTAAAAACGATTCTGGAGGCTCTGTAGTAGCAGATATTATTAATACATTTGCTTTTCTTTCTAGCTCCGTTTCACCTAATCGCCTAAAGGTGCCTCTATCCATAAATGAAAAAAACATTTCTTGACCTTCAGGCGGAAGTCTGTGAACTTCATCTAAAAATAATATTCCACCATTGGCTTTTTCTATTAAGCCTATTTTATCTGTATCAGCACCAGTATATGCTCCCTTTTTTGTTCCAAATAATTGACCAATTAGAAGTTGAGGATTATTTGAATAATCAGCACAATTAAAAACTATAAAAGGGGATTCAACAGTCATTTTATTCATTTCAACTGCATATTTGTGTAATATGGACGCAAACATTGATTTACCAACACCAGTTTCACCTAATATTA
>JARBUP010000297.1 GCA_029239575.1 Bacillota bacterium | reverse complement strand
AAATTTCTATAAGTCTTACAGTTGGAGTAATAGGAAGCATTATATTCCTATACTTAGTTTTAAGGAGGAATAAATCATGACAAAGAAATTAAAACTGCTTGTACTATTATCAGCTACTTCTTTAATCTTAATTGTATTATTCATATTAATTGGAGTTGATGTAAACAACTATGGTTATTTTTTATCTAAAAGAATTCCAAAAGTTTTAGCAATCATTATAACTGGTGTATCAATAGCATTTTCATCAACCATATTTCAAACAGTTACAAATAACCGTATTTTAACGCCCAGTGTCCTTGGATTGGATTCTCTTTATTTACTTGTACAAACAATAGTTATTTTTACTCTTGGTTCAAGTAGCCAATTTGTTGGTGATAAAAATATAAATTTTATAGTTTCAGTTTCTTTAATGTTAGTTTTTTCAGGAATTTTATTTAAATTTCTATTTAATAAAGAAAAAAACAATATAATGACGATTTTGTTAGTTGGTATGATATTTGGCACATTGTTTCAAAGTTTATCATCATTTATGCAGATGGTAATTGATCCAAATGAGTTTCTACATGTTCAGGATAAAATGTTTGCAAGTTTTAATAACATTAATACAAAAATACTAACTTTGTCTTCAATTATTATAATGCTAATTATTTTGTATACATTTAAGTATTATAGCATATTGGATGTAATTTCATTAGGTAAAGAACATTCAATTAATTTAGGAGTTAATCATAACAAGGTAGTTAAAATAATGCTTTTTTTAATATCAGTACTTGTGTCAATTTCAACCGCATTAGTGGGACCAATAACATTCTTAGGACTTTTAGCGGTAAATTTATCAAGGGAAATGTTAAAAACTTATGAACACAAAATTCTATTTGTATCTTCAAGTTTAATAAGCGTAATTTCATTAGTTGGAGGTCAATTGTTTGTTGAAAGAGTATTAAATTTTGGAACACCTATTAGTGTAATCATTAATTTTATAGGAGGAATTTATTTCGTATATTTATTGTTAAAGGAGAATATAGCATGATTGAAATAAAAAATGTAAGTAAAAATTATAATGATAAAAATGTAGTCGATGATGTATCAACAATTATAAGAAAAGGGAAAATTACATCATTTATAGGGCCTAATGGAGCTGGAAAAAGCACTTTATTATCCATAATCAGCAGGATTCTTCCTAAGCAAGGTGGAGAAATTCTTATTGAAGGTAAAAATTTAGAAAAATGGAATAACAGTGAATTGGCAAAAAAAATATCCATTTTAAAACAATCAAATGATATAAATATTAGATTAACAGTAAGAGAATTAGTGAGCTTTGGGAGATTTCCATACAGTCAAGGCAACTTGACAAAAGAGGATAAAAAATATATTGATGATTCTATTGATTATATGAAACTAAAAGATATGGAAAATAAATATCTTGATGAATTAAGCGGAGGGCAAAGGCAAAGGGCATATATTGCAATGGTGCTAGCCCAAAATACGGAATATATTCTTCTTGATGAACCATTAAATAATTTGGACATGAAACATTCAGTGGAAATAATGAAAATATTAAGAAAACTTGTTGATGAATTAGGAAAGACAATAGCAATTGTAATTCATGATATAAATTTTGCTTCCTGTTATTCAGATTATATTGTTGCTTTGAAAGGTGGGAAAAAGGTAGAGGATGGTCCTTCAGAAAAAATAATTAATAAAGAAAAGCTTGAAGAATTGTATGACATGGATTTTACCATATCAGAAATAAATAACATGAAATTGTGTGTTTATTACTAATAAACTAAACTAAAACAATTAAGCTGCTATTCACAAAAACAGCGTATGAAATAACAGATAGTTAAATAAAAAATACAAAAATAAAAAATAAAATATGAAAGAGGATTAAAATGAAATTAAAAAAATTAGCTTTAACATTAACTGTAGCTTTATCTGCTTTTGCACTTGCAGCATGTAGCCAAAATACAAATACAAAAACTTCTGAATTATCAGAAAAATCAGAAGTACCAAAAGAAATTACAATAACTCACGAATTAGATGAAGTAACATTAAATGTTAATCCAGAAAGAATAATAGTATTTGATTACGGTGTTTTAGATTCGCTGGATGCTTTAGGTGAAGAAGTAATAGGTTTGCCAAAATCTAATATTCCGACACATTTGGATAAATATAATGATGATAAATATGAAGATGTTGGAACATTGAAGGAACCTAATTTTGAAAAAATATATGAACTTAAACCAGATGTAATTTTAATTTCAACTAGACAAAAGGATTTATACGAACAGTTTAAAGAAATTGCTCCAACTATTTATGTTCCTTTATATGGAGAAAAGTACTTACAATCATTTAAAGATAATATGAATATAATAGGAAAGATATTTAATAAAGAAAATGAAGTGAAAGAAGAAATTCTGAAAATTGAAACAGCATCTAATGAATTAAATAATCAAGTAAAGTCAAGTGGTAAAAATGCATTGTTTATAATGGCAGATGAAGGAAGCATGAGTGCATATGGCTTGGGTTCTCGCTTTGGAATAATTCACGATCAATTCGGATTTAGTCCGGTAGATGAAAACATAGATACAAGCACACATGGTCAAAAAATATCTTTTGAATATATAATAGAAAAGAATCCAGACTATATTTTTATAATAGATAGAGGAGCAGTTGCTTCTAATGGAAATTTATCTGCAGAAAAATTAATGAATAATGATATGATGAAAAAAACTGCTGCTTTTGAAAATGATAATATTGTATATTTAGATTCTCATATATGGTATGTAGCAACTGGCGGAATAAATGGAACAATGAAAATGATTGAAGAAGTTAAAGCAAGCATGAATTAAAGCAATTGGAAAGGAGAATCTATGAGCATTGTAATAGTCGGCGGGCATGATAGAATGGTATGCACATATAAGGATATATGCAAGCAATATAACTGCAAAGCAAAAGTTTTTACACAAATGCAACAAAATATGAAAAGCGTTATTGGTAAACCAGATATTCTCATTTTATTTACAAATACTGTTTCGCATCAAATGGTAAGCAATGCTTTAAAAAATGGGGAAAAGTTAGGTGCAAAAATTGTACGTTCACACAGCAGCAGCGGAAGTGCATTAAAAAATATATTAATAGAGCATTGTATAAATTAATAATACGGTATAACTTCTTTAGTACGATAAATAAATATGAATTAGTATGTAGCAGAAAATAAAAATATTAATATTACAAGAAATATAATATGTAGTATGATATTTTAAGCATTGCTGCATTTAAAGTTGATATATATGCCTCTATGGTACGGTTTGCTTCAATACAAAATATACGAAAAGTTATGTTGATGGCATAAAATAATAAAATATTCTAAAAGCTATATTCATAGCTTTTAGAATATATTTTTTTAAGATGTGAGATTAAAAGTCGTATAACAACGTTGTTGATAGCGCAAATTATAGATATTAACCATAAAATCTTTTCTAATATTTAAAAAGCATTTAAAATTTCTTCAGTTACTATTTTGCTTGAATTTAATACTAAAGATACTC
>JARBUP010000296.1 GCA_029239575.1 Bacillota bacterium | reverse complement strand
TTAAATGATATAGAAGGAAACGTTGAACTAACAAAATTAAATTACATAATTCGCGACCATGACATGGAAAAGTTTAATGCTAAAAAGCATAGATTTATAAAAATAGCAGATTATTTAAATGATAAATATGGTGAAGAAACTGTTGTTTTAAATATAAAAGATTCTTATTTCAATATGAAAGAAAAAATTCTTCCTCATTTACACATAATTGAATCCGCTAAAAAGGCAATGGAAAACTTGGAAGTTACTCCTATATTAGTTCCAATTAGAGGCGGCACAGATGGAGCAAGACTTTCTTATATGGGACTTCCTTGTCCAAACTTATGCACAGGCGGACATAATTTTCATGGAAAATATGAATATATTTCAATTCAATCAATGGAAAAAGTAGTACAAATATTATTAGAAATAATTAAGTTATACGCTTAAATCATAGGGGACGGGGTTAATGTCACAACTGTACTTTGTGACATTAACCCCGTCCCTGTGACATGTGGACCCTTTTATTGTCCATGGAGCTTTATGGTTTTACTGAACCGTCCACATCTTCCATATGTTCTTCTAATATTGTTTTTATAAGAACTAATACAGGTACTCCAAAGAGCATTCCTATTACTCCAAATAAATTACCGCCCAATGTTACAGCTGTTATTATCCAAAATGGACTTACTCCTACATTTTTTCCAACTATTCTTGGATCCAAGAAATTTGCATCTATTTGCTGAACAACCAATATTATAATAAGGGCTGCTAATGCTTTAGGAGGATTAATAAATAGCGAAACTATAATTACAGGTACTGAACCTATTATTGGTCCAAAGTATGGTATTATATTAAATAATCCTATTACTGTACCCATCAATGCTGCATATGGCACTTTAAATATAGTAAACAATATAGCGCATATTAAACCAACTATGGATGAATCAATTATTTTTCCAGTCAAAAAACTTTTAAATATTGTATTTGCTTTTTTAAATATGTATATGGTTCTTTTTGCTCTTGATTCACAAAAATAAGCATATACAAATGACTTGCACCAATTTATCAGCTTATCTTTTTCTGCTAACATATAAATATTTATTATGAAACTTGTTATTAAAGTTATCATTTTTGAACCTAAATTAGTCATTGCATTCATTAGCGATAATGCTGTATTTCTTAAAATATCATTGAATTGTGCTTTAAGCGATTCGCTTGCTGCTAAAACAGAATCCGTAGTATAATTAATATACTCATTGTTCATTTTATTTTTTAGATCTGCTAAAATTACAGTTATATCAATATTACCATCCAAGAAAAAAGACGATATGGCGTTAATATTTTCAACTAATTTAGGAACTATTATATAAAATAATGTTACAACTATTCCTACTAACAATAAACAAGCTAAGAAAATCCCTTGATTTCTTCTTATTTTTAATTTCCTCTCGAAAAATCTCACAACAGAGTCTAATAAAAATGCAAGGATGAACGCATAAATTAGTGGTTTTAATGAACTTAAAAGCCATATTACTGTGCTTGTTTTGAAAATTATGAAAAGAATTATGAATACTGATATTAAAATTGGTGTTGTTTGTCGTAATATTGTTTTGATATTCTCCAACTCCTTTTAAGGTATTTGTCCCCCTTAAATAGTTTTTGAATTTTGTTAGTTTATATTTTTTTCTAATGTACTTTTTGGGGACAGACCCTTTTTCGCACGAAACCATTGCGAAAAAAGGGACCGTCCCCCTTGGCCCCGAGAGCGCTAAATTATAAAATATTAGCTTTGCCTCTATATACTACTCCTCGTTTTCCGTTAACTGTCAATATTTCTCCATCAACAATTTTTTTGGTACAATTTTCAGCGCCAACTATTACTTCTTTGCCTATGTTAAGTCCAACTATAATAGCATGTGATGTCAAACCGCCTTCTTCCACTATTATTGCCGATGCTCTTTCCATATATTCAACTATATCTCTATCAGTTGATGACATAACTATAATATCACCATCTTCAAATTTTTCAGCAAGTTCTTTAGCATTTTTAACAACTCTTGCTTTTGCAATAACAGTTTCTTTACCTACACCAACTCTTTTATACAATAATTCACTTACTACATGAACTTTTAATAAATTAGTGCTTCCTGAAACTCCAACTGGTACTCCAGCTGTTATAATTATTAAATCTCCGTTTTTAATATATCCAGATTCTAATGCTTTAGCAACTGATGTATCTATTATTTCGTCAGTTGATTGCATTTTATCTATTAACATTGGATAGACGCCCCAGTATAAAGACATTCTTCTCATTACATATTCATTTTCTGTTGCAGCAATAATAGGAGCTACAGGTCTAAATTTTGAAACTGCTGAAGCAGTGTATCCTGATGAAGTTGCTGTTATAATAGCTGTTGCATTTAAATCCAAACATGTTTTGCAAGTAGCTAAACTTATGGAATCAGTTATGGATTTATTAGTTCCTACATATTTTGTTTCAAGCATTTCTTTATAGTCCAATGAATCTTCTATCATTTTAGCAATCTTGCTCATAGTTTTTACTGATTCTATTGGATATGTTCCTGCTGCAGTTTCACCTGAAAGCATGATTGCATCTGACCCTTCAAATATTGCTGTAGCTACATCGGATACTTCTGCTCTTGTTGGGCGAGGATTTCTCATCATGGAATCAAGCATTTGAGTTGCAGTTATAACTGGTTTTCCAGCATCATTACACATTTTTATTAATTTTTTCTGTACTAATGGAACTTCTTCTTCTAAAACTTCAACACCAAGGTCACCTCTTGCTACCATTATACCGTCAGAAACTTCAATAATTTCATCAATATTTTCAACGCCTTCTCTATTTTCAATTTTAGAAATAATCATTATATGAGCAGCATTATTTTCTTCAAGGATTCTTCTAATTGATATTACATCATCAGCTTTTCTGATAAATGATGCTGCAATAAAATCAACACCTTGCTCAATACCAAATTTTATATCCGAAATATCCCTTTCAGTCAAAGCTGGAAGTTTTATTTTTACATTAGGAACATTAACGCCCTTTTTGTTTTTTATTATTCCACCATTATTAACTATACATTTTAAATCAGTATTATTTAATGTTTCTATAACTTCTATACTAATGAGTCCATCATCTATTAAAACAATATCACCCTTTTTTACATCTTCTGCAAAGTTCTCATATGTAACACTTACAATAGTTTCATTTCCCAATATTTGTCTTGAAGTTAAAATAATTTCCTGACATGTTTTTACTTCTATTTGTCCGTTTTCAAAATCACGTGTTCTAATTTCAGGTCCTTTAGTATCAAGCATTAAAGCAACTGTTGTATTTAAATCTTCTCTTACTTTTTTTATAGTATCTATTCTTCCCTTATGTTCTTCATGCGTTCCGTGGGAAAAATTAAGTCTTGCAACATTTAATCCGTTTAAAACCAACTCTTTAAATTTCTTCGGACTGAGAAGCTGGTCCTATTGTACAAACTATTTTTGTTTTTCTCATATAATACCTCTTTCTTTTTAAACCATATTTATAATATGTGTGTTTCTATTTTATTTTTTATTTTAAAATTTTGATTTGTTTTATTTAATTCTTATTTCTGTGCTCTGCTACTTGTCATCTTTCTACTACCTGTCATCCTGAGCAAAGCGAAGGATCTTATTACCTCAACACTACTAAGATTCTTCGCATTCGCTCAAAATGACAAATCTTAAATTTTATCAACAACTAACTTCTTTTTTCAACATTTTATCCACAACTTTAATCTGCTTGTCATCCTGAGCATAGCAAATGATCTTATTACTTCAACACTCTTAGATTTTTTGCATTCAATCAGATAATCAGGAAACCAAAATCATGTTTTTAATTATTTGTTTATTGCTTAGTATGCTCATCCAATGAAAGATTTAAAAAAATTATCAACACCTAACTGTTTTTTTAAAACAACTTATCCACAACTGTACAAGTTATCCACAGCCTTTATCAAATTGTTATACAATATGTTTCCTACTTGTCAACCTGAGCGATAGTGAAGGATCTTATGACTTCAACATCTTAAGATTCTTCGCTAGGCTCAG
>JARBUP010000295.1 GCA_029239575.1 Bacillota bacterium | reverse complement strand
CATATCAAAACTTATTCCATAAGCTACATCAGCACTATGCTTATTACTAAAATTTATAATTGCACAATTAGGGAATAACTTAGTTCCACAATATGTTACCACTGTACTTTTAAGCATATAATTTCTAAGAGTCTCTATATCATCTTGAGGATACTCTCCATTACCTGTTAATACACCAGTTATTTGAATTTGAGTAGGCTGACTTTGTATATTATCCGAAGCTATACTCCCATCTTCCAAAGGATTATCACTCGTATTAGAAGAATATGTATATGTCTCATCCTCTGTACAAGTCAAATATATATTATTTATTTTTACTGGTTTTGATGTATCTGCCATGCTCAACACCTCTCTAATGCTATTTTAAGGCAAAAAAAAGAATCTAGCAGAAAAGCTAGATTTACATAAAAAAGACACACCATACAATGCATCTTTAGTCAACATAAGAAATTTATTTTATTCTATCATCCATTTTATAAGCATCTACTCTATATAGAATATATAGCTACACTTAATTTTTCATGAAAATTAATGTATAATAAAATATTTTATATTAACTATCAAATAAAGATTATTATACTTAAGGACAACATTTAAATTCCATTTTTTTTGATAATGTTTTTCTTACTGGACAATTAGTTACTATGTTCAAAATTCTTTTTTAGTTTTTTTATCAATTTCTCCAACAATATCTATTTTATACTTAAAAATAGTTTTATCTTCATTTTCTCTATCCAGCTCTACATTAACAATAACTTTTTCATATTTAATATTCATAGAGTCTAATACCATTCTTGTTGTAATATTTAAACAAGAAGCATATCCTGCTTCAATAAAATCATGTGGTCTAAAATACTTTCCATTTCCTCCTTTCTCTTCTGTGACATCTGAATAAACTATTTCTTTACCATTTAATAGCTCTGTAATATATTTTTCATCTTGGCTCTTTGAAATAACCATTTGTATTTATCTCCTTAGTATAATTTTTATTATTTTACAATTATTTTGCAATTATTTAACACTATAATAAGAATTCTTACCATTCAAGTAGTACTGCCCATAAGAATATAACGAATTAAAATTATATAAACCAGTTTTCAAAAATCAGACCTGTAAAAGCAAAAAAATTTGTTATAATATGAGATACAGTTACAATTTTAATAGACTTCGTTTTATATGCAACCCATCCCCATAATATTCCCATGAAAAATGAACCACCAACTAATGAAACAAATCCACCTTGATATACCATTCCTTTTGCCAAATATAATCCTATATGCCAAATACCAAAAAAAACTGATGGATATATGTACGCTAAGAAAATGTCATTACTAAAAGCTTTATTAAAAACTCCCCGCCAAAACATTTCTTCAAAAACTCCATTTATTATTGCAAATAACAGAGTAATAGCTAAAACTTGAAATCTTGCTATTGGAGCAAACTCTTTAAACACAACAAAAAAGGTGGCTATGCAAGGCAAAAATGCCAATAAATAATATATATTTTCCATTGCTGTTGTAATATTTGATTTTTGAGAATAGATTCTTCTCAATTTACTAAATCCGTTAGAAATATACAAAGAAATCGGAAAGCAGAAGATAAACCAATAAATACAAAATACTGAAACATATCCTGCTGTTTTCCCTATTCTATTGGTTAAGAGCGGTATTAATAACAACATTGAAATGCAAAGAATTGGAGCAACACAAAGCAAAACAAATTGCTTTCTATTTATATTTTTCATTAAAACACCTCTCTCGTATCACTACAAACTGATTTATTTATGCTTACTTAATATAGTTATTTTTCAGTTTCAGGTTTTAGTTTAAAAATTATTGTACCTAATATTGCAGATAATATTGCAGAAACCATGATGCTTATTTTTGCCGAAGATAACAGAGTTTTATCTGAAAATGCTAAAGATGAAACAAACAATGACATTGTAAATCCAATACCACCAAGGACACTTGCACCATATAGGTGTTTCTTTGTTACTTGAGAGGGAAGTTTAGCAATTTTTAATTTTACTAAAATATATGAAATTCCAAATATACCTAATTGTTTTCCAATAAAAAGACCACATATAATTCCTAAACTAACAGGTGACAATATAAGTGTTGAAAAACTATTACTATCAATAGTTATACCAGAATTTGCTAGAGCAAATATTGGCATAATTACAAAAGCAGACCACGGTATTAAAGTACGCTCAAGTTTATGTGACATTGATGTTTTGAATTCATTATTTTTTCCAACAGGCAACACCATTCCAAGTAGTACACCAGCAATTGTTGCATGTATACCTGACTTTAAGAAAAAAAACCATAGTATGATACCTCCAATAATAAAGACACATGTAAATTTAACTTTAAATCTATTAGCTAATATAAGAGCAATAAAAGTAATCAATCCCATAATAAAAGCACCCCAGGAAATTTGACTAGTATAAAATATAGCAATTACGATAATAGCTCCCAAATCATCAACTATAGCTAAAGCTGTAAGAAAGATTACAATTCCTTTAGGAGCTTTTTTAGCTACCAAAGAAAGTATTCCTAAAGCAAATGCAATATCTGTTGCCATGGGAATTCCCCATCCTGTAATAGTTGGTTCTTTATAATTAAATAATGCATATATAATTGCTGGTACAATCATACCTCCTATAGCAGCTGAGATAGGTAATATAGTTTTTTTTACAGATTTGAGTTCTCCAATTACCAACTCTCGCTTTATTTCCATACCAACTACAAGGAAAAATATAGCCATTAGTCCATCATTAACCCAGTGAAGAACTGACATGGACAGAGAAACTTGTTTATATCCAATAGTTATATAGGTGTGAAGTATATGGTCATAGGTTGTAGCAAAACTGGAATTTGCAATTATTATTGCAATAATGGCACAAATTAGAAGTATTATTCCACTAGCAGACTCACTCTTAAAAAAGTATAAAAATGGGATAAAAACTTTGTTGCGAATTTTATTTTTCATATTTACTCTCCTTTTCATTATTAACTATGCCCTAAAAATTTAGTTTAAACAAAAAATCATCTGTTAATTACCTGTAGGTGTAAAAATATTTAACAAAAATAAAAAGGGTGGAATACTCTAATTGAGCTTCCCACCCCAGAAACTAAAATTGCTTGAAAACAAATGGAATACTCTAATTGAGCTTCCCACCCCAGAAACTAAAATTGCTTGAAAACAAATTATAAAATTTGTCCAACCGTACATAGTTATATTTATTTCTATGATATTAATTATATTATATGTTAATAGCATAATCAAGCTTTTCAAATGTCGTCTTAATTTACGAGGTTGCACCAGCTCTAAAACCATTATTAGTACAACCATTATGAAAAATGCGTATTAATTAATCTACTGGCTTATGCTTCGTTTATTTTCTTTTTATTCAAAAAACAAAAATCACAGCATTTACTTCCTGTACCCAACGTTCCTGTTCGAATAAACTTTACTTTTTTCATTGAATCATAAATTACATGGTCTACATCACAGAAAATTTTGCAAAGTTCAAGACAATCGTTCTCTACACAAGCATCATACCAGAGACATTTTGTTATGTTATATTCTACTGATGTACTGTCATTTTTTATGACTTCCGTTACCCAGTTATCACTCTTATTAACCGTACCAATCATTATACTCCTAAACATATAAAAGTATCCAGGTATGAATTCAAGCGCTGAATACTGTTTATTGAGTTTCGGTCCCACAATAGTAAGCATGTACTTTTCAACCGTATCATATGCTTTTTTCTGTTCACTTAATTTCTCTTGCAATACCTTATACAATGCAACCTTTTGAAGAATTGTTTTTGTCAATGTTATCTTCTGATTATTACTTTTTCCTGTAGTCAACCCAAGTATTATTTGTAATTTCCTCTGTTGTAAATCATAAATTTTATTACCTAAACTCTGGCCAAATTCATTTATCAAAAATTGTTGCATAATGCTTCTCCTCTCTTTCACAATTATTAAATAACCATTATTTCATAAAATCTTACAGTTGTAACTTAATCTAATTTTGCCCACTTGTCCAAAAAGTTTACGGTCTCCTTCCAGCAATTAATATTTGATTTTCCAAAGCTATCTACATCCTCTGGATATTTATTTGAAGGATATATAGACTGATAAGGTACTGTTAGCATATGCCCCGATTTTTCGTAAGTAATATGCTTATATTCATATTTTAAATGAGCTTTTCTCAGCAATTCTACAATTGTTTCACAGTGAATTTTAGAAGGCCAAATTTCATCTTTCAAAGATGAAACCATGAGAATTGGACCATTTATCTTCTCTACTGGAATTATAGCTTCGTAAGTATTTCCTTTCTCAAGGAGCTTGTTGTACATCCAAGCTATTGCTCCTTTATCTCTTAACATCATTTTTATAAGTGTCCTAATCAAAATAGAAAAACTAAATTTTATATAAGGAATTTCTTTTCCTTTATACATCCATGATGAATGTTTAGAAGGAAACTTATTAGCTTTTAAGCCTTCATAAACATAACAGCTTGGCGTATTAGCAATAACGCAGCTTATGTCTTTAAACATAGATGCAGCAAGCAAAACCATTTCTCCACCTTTAGATCTACCATAAATCCCAATCTTATTTTTAGTCACAGTAGCTTGTTTTTTTAACCAGTTTATTGCATTTTCAACACATTCAAGCTCTATGCAGCTTAGACTTTCATTAGTTCCTTCAAGAGCAAAGTAACATACGGCTAATGCTGAATATCCATGCATTGCAAAGAGTTCAGCAATTGCCTGTGCTTTTTCAATTCTACCATCACTTCCACTTAAAACAATTACTGCTGGCTTAGGAGTATTGTCTTTTGAAGTAAAGTATCTTGCTAAAAGTTTGTCTTCTACTACATTCACACTTCTAATATTTTCATCACAATAAATCCTTTTATGTGTTTTTGATGCAATAACTACACCATTACTCTCTACCTGAAAAGTAATGGTGTAGTTTCTATTTTCTCCAATATCACTTAATCTTGTAGGTACATTAGCTTTTTGATTTTCTTTCACGCTCATGGAATAGAAAAGTCCCATTTTATCTATATTTTTATATGTTCCTTCAATAGGCTTAGCATTTTCTAGATCTATATTTCCATTTTCATCTGCTGCAAAAACTGCATAAGATTCCCACTTTGCTTCATCTCCTACATCAAATATAGAAGCATTTATACAATAATAGTCATCACTTAAAGCACGAATTGTTACTTTTTCATTTTTTAAAAGACCGCTTATTTTTATGTTTACAGGTTCATTTGCTTTTGATACTTCCGGTACAATACTCATTGTACAATTATTTTTCATTACTTTCTCCCCCCTATATTAACTCTTTCTTCATAGCCAGTCCAATTACTTCCATCGTAATTCGCTATTTTCTTTAACAACTCCCATAGGTTTTCTAGTTCCTTTTCCTCAAAATTACCAAACATATTTTTCAGAAATTCATTTCCTTTTTCGTAATACTCTTCCATGATTTCTCTACATTCTTTGGTTATTTTAATATTTATGGCACGTTTATCTTTTTCATTTTTCTCCAAAAACACATAGTTCTTTTTTTGTAAACTATCAATAATGTGTTTTACATTCTGTTTTGTGCATCCCATCTTATCTGCTATCTGGCTGTATGATGCATTATCTTCTGGTAAATGTAAAATTGTCAAAAGTACCATCCACTGACGTACAGTTATTCTTTCATCCATCTTATCACCTTGTACTTGAATCTTATTTGACAAATAAAAAATTGTTGAAAAAATTTGCTGTATATAATATTTGTTCACTTTTTCATCCCCTTAACGTAAAAATAGTTAACATGTTGTCTATTTAAAATATACTCCTTTTTCCCTAAAAAGTAAAATAAATGTTTTCGGTTTAAAATATAAAATAAACCTTTACAAAAAGCTTGATACCACTACTTACCAAGCTTTTTATAAAGGTTTATTTTATATCATTTTTATATTTAATTCTTTTATATCTTCATGTCTTATTAAATTACTAGTCTGCAACAATTTATATATATGATATCATATAATAGTACAGTATAAAATCATAATCATAAAATTCATAGAAAAAGTAATGGCACTACTTTTAAAGCAGCACCATTACTCATTCATATTATAAATATTAAACTAATTATTTAAATTACTGATTTGTGCTATTTTGACTAGTTGTAGTATTATTTTGATTTTGTCTATTAGGTCTTAAGGCATTCATAACCTTATCCGCTTGATCCTGTGTAATAACTTTATTACTTACCAATCCACTCAAAGGATTATTTCTTGGTCTGCTTGTCTGATTATTTCCATTAGCATTCTGTTGAGCATTATTTTGCTGATTTCCTGAATTATTTTGTCTTCTTCCGCCTCTGCCATCATTATTCATATTTGTTGTAAGCTTATCTAATATCTTATTAGATTGATCCTGTGTTATTGTACTATCTTTTACTAATGCTTGAAGTTTATTCTGATAATTTTGTTTCGTTGCATTTTTATCAAACTTTTTCCCGCCAGCTGAATTTTGCGTTGAATTTTGAGAACTGGTAGCACTTTTACCTTGACATCCTGCAAATAGAAACATAGACATAGTAAAAGCCAGTAGTATAACAACTGCCTTATTAAGATTTTTAAGCCCTTTCATTTAAAAACACATCCCTCTTAGATAATTTATTTAACGGAGTTAGTATAG
>JARBUP010000042.1 GCA_029239575.1 Bacillota bacterium | reverse complement strand
TTAATTTGTTCTGCATTTTTCTTTGCAGTTTCTATAGCTATATCACTTATATCTACTGCAGTTACATATGAATTTTTCAAATAATATGCTAAGCTTAAAGCAATTGCTCCGCTTCCTGTACCTAAATCAAGTATTTTTATTTTATTATTTTTAAAATACTCATTTTCATTTACAAATTTAATAATTTTTTCTACTATTGTTTCAGTGTCAGGCCTTGGCACTAAAACTCCTTCTTGGACATAAAAATTTAATCCCATAAATTCCTGTTCATTAGTCATATATTGAAGAGGATAACCGGAATTTCGCTTTCTGACCATTTCATAAAATTTGTTTGATATTTCTTCACTTACTTCATCATGCTTGTGGATATGTAAATAAATTCTATCCTTTTTCATTAAAAAGCATAAAATTAATTGCACATCAAGAAAGGGATTATTAAATTCCCTTTTTTCCACCGCTTCAATTCCATCCTTTAACAATTTTTCAATTGTATTTTTTACCATCTATCATCTTCTCCATTTTCAGGAATAACTTCATTCATAGCTGCTATGGCAACTTCTAACATTGAATCATCCGGCTCTTTAGTTGTTATTTTTTGAATTAAGAATCCTGGGTATGTGACCATTTTAAATAAAAAATTATCTGAATTTCTTTTTCCAATAAATCTGTTAAGTTCATAAGACAATCCTGCAATTAAAGGCAACATTAAAAGTCTTATAACAACACGCATTAAAGGATTTGGCCATCCAAAGAATGCAAATACAATAATGCTTATAATCATTACATTTATCATAAAACTGCTTCCACATCTTGGATGAAGAGTTGAATATTTTTTTGCATTTTCAACTGTCAGCTCCTCACCATTTTCATAACAATATATGGTTTTATGTTCAGCTCCGTGATACATGAACACTCTTTTTATATCATTTAATTTAGAAACTAACAAAACATAGATAACAAATATAGCAACTCTTATTATCCCTTCAATTAAATTAAGCATAAATGTGTTTTTAACCATTCCTTGTAGTAAATTAGTTAAAAGCGAAGGTCCTAATATAAATATTCCTATTGAAAATAACATAGCTATAAAAACTGAAACATATATGATTGCAGTATCTGCTTTATCTTTAAATATTTTTTTTATGAATTTATCCAGAGCATCTTCTTCATATTCTTCACCAAAAAATTCTGCTGAATACATAAGTTCTTTTACACCATTTACCATTGAATCTATTAAAATAAATGAACCCCTTATTATAGGTAGTTTAAAAAATTTGTTTTTAAACATGGGATTATTTTTCTCTTTTTTTACTATTATTTCACCATCGGGTTTTCTTATGGCAGTTGCCATATTGTCAGGACCTTTCATCATAATACCTTCTATTAATGCCTGGCCACCAATACTTGTCTTCTTAACTGTTTCTATTTCATTATTACGAATCATATTGTCCCCTTTTCTTTTCATCAATTATTATACAATTAACCCAAGGATTATACAAGAAATATATCTTAAATTATTTCAATATAATTAAGCCTTGTAATCATACATTACAAAGCTTAAACAAAATTTAATTCAGTTAATATAATTCTATAATTTCGTATTTAACAATACCTCCAGGAGATGATACATCAACTAAATCTCCTATTTTTTTTCCCATTAATACTGATCCCAAAGGAGAAATTAAAGATATTTTACCATGTATAGGATCGGCTTCTGTAACACCTACTACTGAGTATTCTTCTATTTCATCAAACTCTATATCTCTTACTTTTACTTTACTTCCTATTTGAACTGTACCTTTTAACTTTTCATTAGGTTTTAATATTTTTGCATGTTTTATTTGGTATTCTAATACAATAATTCTGGATTCATTTTTATTTTGTTCATCTTTTGATTCTGTATATTCTGCATTTTCACTTAAGTCGCCTTCTTTCAAGGCCCCTTTTATTCTTTCAGATATTTCTTTTCTTGTTTTAGATTTCCTTGTCTCTATTTCATTTAATAATTCTTGATATCCCTCTTCAGTGACTAATATTTCATCGTTCATAGTTTTCCCACCTAAATTTATTAAAATAAGTTATTATAAATCATTATTACTATTATACCCCATTTTTTTAAATTTTCAACAAATAAATTACTTTAATTCTTTGTTCTATAATAATGCTGGTCCTCATATATTGAATAAGATTTATTTAACGAATATAAAAAGAGGTGTAAAATGCAAAATAGGACAACCATTAAAAATTACAGCGGATTAAGTAAAAAAGAGGTAGAAAAATCAAGATTAAACTATGGTTCAAATGAAATTACAACAGGAAAAAGAAAAACTTTTTTAAATCACTATTTACAAAGCTTTGGAGATCCAACAATAAAAATTTTATTAGTAGCACTTTTACTTAATACGATTTTTTTTATAAGGCATTTTAATTGGTATGAATCCATTGGAATTTTAGTTTCCATTATATTAGCCACATTAGTCTCAAGTATTTCAGAGTATGGCAGCCAATTAGCCTTTGAAAAGCTTATGGAAGATTCTAAAAAAATTAAATGCAAAGTTTATAGGGACAACCATTTAGCAGAAATTGCTGTTACAGAGGTTGTTGTAGGTGATTACATATGTTTGCAACCTGGGGATAAAATACCTGCAGACGGTATTTTAATAGGTGGAAATATAGATGTTGATCAGTCAGCTTTAAATGGGGAAACAAAAGAAGCTCATAAAATTCCAAGCAATATTACACAAGTTTCACATTCAATTGATTTTTTAAATGAGTGTTCTTTATTTAATGGAAGCATTGTTTGTGAAGGTGAAGGAGTAATGTTAGTAAAAGATGTTGGTGATAAAACTTTTTATGGTAAGCTTGCTAAAGAACTTCAAGAAGAACAGGAAGATAGCCCTTTAAAACAAAAGCTTACAGATTTAGCTAAAAGCATTAGTCGTTTTGGTTATATAGGAGCTATTTTAATTTTAATATCATCACTTTTTAAATCAATAGTTATAGACAACCATTTTAATTATGTTGAAATATTAGCTTATTACTCTCATCCCCTTTATTTATTGAGTGATGTGTTGAGGGCTATTACTTATGCAATAACAATAATAGTTGTAGCTGTACCTGAAGGATTGCCCGTAATGATAACAGTTGTTCTTTCATCCAATATGAAAAGAATGATAAAAGATAATGTATTAGTAAGAAAACTTGTAGGAATAGAAACTGCTGGAAGTTTAAATATTTTATTTACGGATAAAACAGGAACACTAACAAAGGGAAAATTACAGGTTTCAGAGTTCATAAGCGGAAATGGAACAGATTATAAAGACAAATGGGATATAAAAATACAAAACAACCTTTGGAAATTAATTTATGTATCATCATTTTATAATAATTCTTCAAATATAACATATGAAAAAGACAAAACAGTAATAATAGGCGGCAATTCAACTGACAGAGCATTGCTGAACTTTGTAACAGAATGCCCTTTAAATAATTTAAATATTATAAAAAAAGATTCAGTTTTATTTAACAGCAAAAATAAATATTCTATGACTGAAATAGATGGTGATTTAAATCTTACCTTAATAAAAGGTGCACCTGAAATAATTCTTCCTTATTGTAAAAAATATTATGACATAAATGGTGAAGAGCAGCATATTTTAAACACATTATATATAACACAAAAAATTAATTCCATGACTGCAAAAGGTATAAGAGTTTTAGCTCTTGCTACATCAAAAGAAAATTTAGATGATATAAACAAAGGTGATTTTTCTAATTTAACTTTAGTTGGAATAGTTGGAATAAAAGATGAAGTGAGAAACAATGTAAAAGACAGTGTTTTACAAGTAACAAATGCAGGTGTACAAGTTGTCATGATTACAGGTGACAGTAAAAACACAGCAAAAGCCATTGCATATGAATCTGGACTAATAAGGGAAACTCATGAAAATATTATTATAGATTCTAATGAATTAAATAATTTATCAGATGAAGAAGTAATGAAAATTTTACCAAAATTGCGCGTAGTAGCAAGAGCACTTCCAAGTGATAAAAGCAGGCTCATTAAAATCAGTCAGCAAATGGGATTAGTAGCAGGTATGACGGGTGATGGAGTTAACGATGCTCCTGCATTAAAAAAAGCAGATGTTGGATTTTCTATGGGAAGTGGAACAGAAATAGCTAAAGAAGCCTCCGACATAGTAATTCTTGACGATAATTTTCTTTCCATTACCAAAGCTATACTTTATGGTCGAACTATTTTCAAAAGTATTAGAAAATTTATAATATTTCAATTATCAATTAACGTATGTGCAGTTTTAACTTCTTTAATTGGACAGTTTATAGGAGTTGATTCCCCTATAACTGTTATACAAATGTTATGGGTTAATATGGTAATGGATACATTAGCAGGATTAGCATTTGCTGGTGAACCACCTTTACCTGAATATATGGAAGAAATGCCAAAAGTGAAAAACGAAAAAATTATAAACAGGTATATGGAAAATCAAATATTTTTTACAGGGTTATACACAACTTTTTTATGTGTATTGTTTTTGAAATCTGAACATATAAAACTTATTTTCAGACAATCACAACATGAATTATATTTGCTTACTGGTTTTTTTGCTTTGTTTATGTTTTGTGCCATATTCAACAGTTTAAATTCAAGAACACAAAGAATAAACTTACTTTCACATATATTAAAAAATAAATCATTTGTTGTTATTATGATACTTGTTTCTATAATTCAAATAATAATGATTTATTATGGAGGCAAAGTGTTTAGGGCATATGGCTTAACTTTTAGAGAATTTTTTACAGTGCTTTCTCTTTCCATTACAGTAATACCATTTGATTTTATGCGTAAATCAATTTTACGTCTTCGCCATACGAAAGAAGAAGTAGCTAAATTCTTATAATTTTTCAAAACAAAATCCTCGCTTAAAGCGAGGATTTACTTATTCAATATTAAATTACTTTATAAATCCATCCTTCAGGTGCTTCTATATCACCCATTTGAATTCCATACAACGTATTATATAACTTCTTAGTAACTGGTCCAACTTCTGTTTCGCTATAAAAAACATGCATTTTACCATTATGTTCTATTCCACCAATAGGAGTTATAACTGCTGCAGTTCCACATGCACCTACTTCAGCAAAAATATCTAAATTGTCGACTAAAACATCTGTTTCTTCAGTTTCCATATTTAAATAATGCTTTGCTACATGTAAAAGTGAAAATTTTGTAATACTTGGCAGTATAGAAGTTGAATCTGGCGTTACAAATTTATTGTCCTTAGTTACACCAAAGAAATTAGCAGCTCCTACTTCATCAATTTTTGTATGTGTTAAAGGATCAAGATAAATGCAATCAGCAAATCCGCGTTTTACTGCTTCATAATGTGATTGTAAGCTTGCAGCATAATTTCCGCCAACTTTAATTTTACCTGTTCCGTGTGGAGCAGCTCTATCAGCATCCGTTGTTATAAAGTTAACTGGATTCATGCCTCCTTTGAAATAAGGTCCAACTGGCATACCGAAAACCCCAAATATATATTCTTCAGCAGGTCTTACTCCAATATTATCACCAACACCAATTACATATGGCCTTAAATAAAATGTTGCACCTGAACCATATGGAGGTACCCACGATTCATTTGCCTTAACTACCTGCATACAAGCGTCTATAAATTTTTCAACAGGTACTTTAGGCATCATAATTTTTTCACATGTTTGTTGCATTCTTTTAGCATTCATATCAGGTCTAAATAATTGAATACCACCATCTTTAGTTGTATAAGCTTTTAAACCTTCAAAACATTCTTGTCCATAATGCAAACATGTAGATCCTTCGCTTATTGAAATTTTGTTGTCTTCAACAAGTTGTCCATCATCCCAGCTTCCATTTTTCCAATGAGATATGTATCTTTTATCAGTTTTAATGTAACTAAATCCAAGTTCCGACCATTTAATATTTTTCTTTTCCATAAAATCCTCCTTATAAAATCACATGTATATATACTAATTACAAGTATATAACAATAAATATTTATTTTCAATATTTAATTTGACAAAAAAACTTTAGGGTGTTAGTCTATAGTTCGTGCATATTAGGATTAGGTGGGTATTATGAATTACGAAGAATACATATATTTAGTAAAAAGACGTTTAAATAATAATTTTAAATTTAATGATAATATTGAAGAAAAGGGTGTAAAAATAAATTTACATGCCCAATCTATTTATATGTCCGAAAAACTTATTGAAAGAAATATTTTGCCTTTTTCATCCTATAAAATATTAGAAAAATATTATTTAAAGCATTTTAATAGTTTAACTGAAAGTGATATTCAAGAATATTTAGAGTTTTTAATTTCAATTGCAAACGAAGAATCTGAGTCCTGCTTTCACATTCAAAAATGTATAGTTGGTATAATGGTTTGTGATAAGACAAATGACTCATTGCTTAAATATATTAAAAACTTAAAATATACAAAACCTTACAAGCTTTACTTTAAAGGTTGGAGTGAAGTTCAGCTATTATGTGTTGACTTAAATAGCAATAGTTTATATTTTAATGAAGCCGCTAAAGAAAAGTCTAAAATATTTGTTTTATAATTAATAATTATTTTAAAGTTAAAAAACTTTTAATAACAAATTTTAATTAAAAAACATTGTCTTTGTTTCTTCGTCATTATATAATATATATAAATAATATATCTTTGAGGTGACAATGAAAAATTTCCAAAAAATGTTGATTATTGGATTTATTGTAACAGCCACATCACAATTATATTTAAATTTCATAATAGACGGTTTTAGAGTATCTACTTCCGTTATAATATTTCCAATCCTACTTATATATGATGAAATCGATTCCCTCAAAACAGCAATTATAACTGCTATTTTAATATTTGCTGTTAGGTTTAGCATTCTTAATATTAGAGATATAGGAATATTACAATCTATTTATAGTGTATATCCCGGTTCTGTTTTTTATATTATGTATGGTCTTCTCTTTAAATTTAAAAAACCCAGCTACAATCATAATTTTTCAAAGATGTTTTTTTTAGTTCTTATGTGTGATTTTATTTCTAATGTTTTTGAAGTTCTATTAAGAATGAAATTAACATTTACTGTTACTGATTTTTCATATTTAATTATATTATTTTTTATAGCATCAGTTCGAGCTACAATAGTATTAATGATTTTAACTATAATCAGGAACTATAAAATATTAATAACTAAGGAAGAACATGAAAAAAGATATCAAAATTTAATATTGTTAACTTCAAGCTTGAAAAGCGAAATTTATTTTATGAAAAAAAATTCTGAAGATATTGAAAGTATAATGAGTAAAGCTTACATTCTATATGAAAAACTGTCTTTATCCGAACAATCAGAAGAAATTAAAAGAATATCTCTTGATATTACAAAAGATATTCACGAAATAAAAAAAGAATATATTGGTGTAATAAAAGGTATTGAAAGTACATTATTAAATGAAATTGATTTAACAGAAATGAGTATTAAAGATATTTTTTATATACTTAAAGATAGTACTTGTAGAATACTTGAAGATAAAAAAAATAGTATTAAACTTGATTTTATTTATGAAGTTAATTTTACAACTAAAAGTCACTTTCAACTAATGTCTGTTCTTAGAAATTTAGTTAATAATTCAATAGAATCCATTGATTTATCTAAAAGTAAAAACTATATAAAAATATATCATAAAATAGATAAAGATTTTCATAAATTTATAATTAAAGATACGGGTAAAGGCATTTCGTCACAAAACCTTGATTACATATATAACCCTGGATTTTCTACTAAGTTTGATTATAGCACTGGTGATATATATAGAGGAATTGGATTAACACATGTTAAAGCCCTAATTAATAATCATTTTAAAGGAACTATTAATGTATTTTCTTCTGAAGAAAATGGAACAGAATTTGTAATAAGAATACCCATTGATTGTTGTGGAGGTATAGAATGAAATTTTACATCATAGAAGATGATATTGCAATTATAAAAGTGCTTGAAAATATTATTGAGGATAACGATTTAGGTAGCGTTTGTGGCTATGCATTAAATGGGAATGATTGTATTTCTGAAATTATGTCTTGTTCACCTGATATAATTTTAATTGATTTATTGATGCCTGGAAAGGATGGAATAGCGGTCGTAAAAGAACTTAAGAGCAGTAATTGCAACTCTAAATTCATTATGATTTCTCAAGTATCCTCTAAGGATATGATTAGTAAAGCATATACTACGGGTATAGACTTTTTTATTAGTAAACCAATAAATATTGTAGAAGTTACAACAATTATAAAAAATGTTATCGAAAAAATAAATTATAAATTAACATTGGATAATATTAAAAATTTATTTAAAAATTATGATGGCAGTATAAAAATTGTTGAAGATTTATATGTAGAAAAAATAAAAAAAATACAACAAATCTTAAATAAGTTAGGAATGTCCGGTGAAAAAGGAGCTAAAGATATTATAGATATATGTAATTATTTAATTTACAATAAAAAAAGCATGTCACATATTAATATATATGAATTATGTAATGAATTAAGTTCTAATTCAAAAAATATGGAACAAAGAATCAGGCGAGCAATAAATAAAGGTTTATCAAATATAGCTTATTTAGGTGTTGAAGATTATATGAATGAAATATATATTACATACTCTAATAGTTTGTTCAACTTTGAAGAAGTAAAAGTTGAAATGGATAATATTAGAGGGAAGAGTTCATCCAATGGTAAAATTAATATTAAAAAATTCATAGATGGGCTAATGATTAGTATCGAATAATCAATTAAATAAAAGTTTTTTATAAATTCTTGCAAAAAACACTCAGGTAAATGTTTTATTCTGAGTGTTTTTGTATTTTATTGAAAGCCATACTTTATAATAAATCAAAAGGCGTAGCCTTAAAACTAAAAATAAAAAGGAGATATCTATGAAAAAGAAATTATCAATTTTTGCTTTACTTTTGGTAGTTGTTTTATCTTTAGGAATTTTCACAGCATGTGCTCAAAAACCAGCTGATGCACCTGCAGGGTCAGAACAACCTGCTGCAGAGCCAGCTAAACAAGTATTCGTAAATATAGGCACTGGTGGAACAGCAGGTACATACTTCCCACTTGGCGGTGCTTTTGCTGAAATTTGGAACAAAGACATACCTGGAGTTAACGCAACTGCACAAAGTACAGGTGCTTCAGTAGCAAACGTTAATCTTCTAAAAGAAGGTAAAGTTGAAGTTGTTATAATTCAAAACGACATAGCTTCATATTCTGAAACTGGAACAATAATGTTCGATGGAGCAGCTTTTGCAGACATAAGAGGGTTAGCTACACTTTATAGCGAACCTTTACAATTAATTACAACAGATCCATCAGTAAAAACAGTTGCTGATTTAAAAGGCAAAAGAGTTGCAGTTGGAGCTATCGGTAGTGGTGTTGAAGCTAATGCAAGACAAATTATAGCTGCTGCAGGACTTGACTTTGACAAGGATATTGATCCTAAATTTTTATCATTCTCAGAAGCTTCTACAGGACTTAAAGACAAACAATTAGATGCTGCATTTTTAGTAGCAGGTGTACCAACAGCTGCAATAGTTGACCTTTCAACTCAAAATGAAGTATATGTTGTTCCAATAGATGGAGATGTTGCTAAATCATTATTGGAAAAATACCCATTCTATACAGAATATACAATACCAGCTGCAACTTATAAAGGACAAACAGCTGATGCTAAAACATTATCAGTTAGAGCTATGCTTGCTGTAAGCAGCACTTTAGATGAAGAATTAGCATATAACATGGTAAAATCAATATATGAAAACAGCGAAAGAATAACTGCTGCACACAATGTTGGTAAAGATATAACTAAAGATACTGCTTTACAAGGCATTGGCATAAAAGTTCACCCAGGAGCACAAAAATATTTTGACGAACAAGGAATAAAATAATACAAAAAGGATCTAATTGAATTGAAACAAACAAAGAATGAATTTATCTTAATAATTATTATTTCATTAATTATATTATCATCAATTATTTTTGTATTAGGCAGTAACGTTGTAAGCGGTAATGTATTAGTAATACAAAATAATACTACAGGAATTAAAACTGAATTTTATTTACCTGATAATAAGTTTTCTTTAGGTTATATACATTCAGTTATGAAAACACCTGCAGAAGAATTCTTTTATGTTAATGAAAATGATATAATCTTAGAAAAAACGATTTATGAATCTTTTGGTGTTGGATTACCATTTTTAGCAGATTCTAAAGATTTTGAACTTAAAGATGATAAATTCATTCTTTATACTAAACGCACTTTCAAACAAATAAATATGATTATATCACCTATTCCAAAACACTTTCTTCAAATAGGAGATACTCAATATCAACTTATGGATATTTTAAAAGAAAGCGATTGTTCAATAACAATTTACGTCCAACAAAAGAAAATATTAAAAAGCTTATTTAATTTTTCTTCAAATATTATATTTATCATATAATTTAATATAAATCTTCTCAAAGGAGGAAATTTTATGACTAAGAAAACAAACAATGAAGTTGTTCAAGATATAAGCCCAGAAATGAGTCAAGAAGAAGTCGATAATATCCTGAGGAAATATGACAAGGGTTCGAACTTTAGAGTTCTATCTGGCAATGCTAATAAAATAGTAACAATAATTCTTTTAAGTTTTTCATTATTTCAACTTTATACAGCGATTTTTTTAGGTATGGAACCAATGATATTAAGGTCCATACATTTAGCTTTTGGTTTATCTTTAATATTTTTACTATATCCTGCACAAAAAAATATGCCAAAGGATAAAATACATCCTATAGATATAATCACTGCTATAATAGCAACTGTAGTATGCTTTTACATAGTTGTTTTCTACAAAGACATAGTTTACAGACAAGGTCTAATTAACACTACGGATATGATTATTGGAATTTTAGCTGTTATATTAGTTTTAGAAGCAGCAAGAAGAGTTATAGGAATGCCAATGGTTATTATATCTCTTTTATTTATTGCATATGCATTTTTAGGACCATATATCCCTGGTAAACTTGCCCACAGAGGTGTTGATTTAAATAACTTTGCTCAACATTTATTCTTTACAACAGAAGGAATTATGGGACTTCCAATTGGGGTATCATCAACTTTTATATTCATGTTTTTATTATTTGGTGCCTATTTAGAAAAAACAGGTATGGGAGAGTTTTTTATAAATTTAGCTAATTCAATAAATGGTAGCTCGCCTGGAGGACCTGCAAAAGTTGCAGTTATATCAAGTGGACTTATGGGTACACTTTCTGGAAGCTCAGTTGCCAATGTTGTTGGTACAGGCAGTTTTACTATACCTATGATGAAAAAATTAGGATATAAACCAGAATTTGCAGGAGCTGTTGAAGCAACTGCTTCTACCGGCGGTCAATTAATGCCTCCTATTATGGGTGCTGCAGCATTCTTAATGGCTGAAATCACTAATACACCATATTTTACTATAATTAAAGCTGCTGCTATACCTGCTCTTTTATACTACTTTGGTGTTTGGGCTGGAGTACATTTTGAAGCCAAAAAGCTAAATCTTTTAGGTTTACCTAAAAATGAAGTTCCTAAATTTAGTCATGTTATGAAAACTAGAGGTCATTTAATTATTCCAATAGTTTTAGTAATATTTTTACTAACAAAAGGTTTTTCACCAATAAGAGCAGCTTTAGGAGCTATTGTTTCAACTTTAATATGTTCTGCTATATCTAAAGATACAAGATTAACATTTAAAGATTTAATAAATGGTTTAGTAAGCGGAGCAAAAAATGCTCTTACAGTTGTATCCGCATGTGCTTGCGCTGGTATAATTATAGGTGTTGTAACTCAAACTGGTTTAGGATTAAAAATGGGATCAGTATTAGTAGGAATAGCTAATGGAAATTTATTTTTAACATTATTCTTTGCTATGGTAACATCTTTAGTACTTGGAATAGGCGTACCTACTACAGCAAATTATGTAATTACTTCAACAATAGCTGCTCCTGCATTGTTAATGCTTGGAGTTCAATTAATACCAGCACATATGTTTGTATTTTACTTTGGAATAATTGCAGATGTTACACCTCCCGTTTGTTTAGCAGCAGTTGCTGCATCCGGAATTGCTAAATCGGAACCTATGAAAACAGGTGTTCAAGCTACAAGATTAGCTATTGCAGCATTTTTAATACCTTATATATTTGTTCATAGTCCTCGAATGCTTATGATTGATACTACACCTTTATTATTAGCTTTTGATATTGTCACAGCAGTAATTGGTATAGCATGTGTTGCCGCTGGATTAACTGGATATTTTAAAACTCACATGAAAGTAATAGAAAGACTATTATTTGTAGCAGGTGGGATTCTATTAGTTATGACAGATATCAAATTTGTATCTATTGGTGCAATATTAGTAATAGCTGAATTCTTAATTCAAAAGAATAAATTTTCTAAAGAAAAAATAACTGCTCAATAAAATTAAAAGAGCAAACTGTTTCATACATTGAAACAGTTTGCTTCTTTTTATATTCCTAATTCTTCTTTAACTTCTTTAAATGCTTTTAAAGCAAAATCCAAATCTTCTTTTGAATGAGCTGCAGATATTTGAGTTCTTATCCTTGCTTTACCTTTTGGTACAACTGGATAATAAAATCCTGTTGCATAAACTCCCTTTGTTAAAAGAAGTTCCGACATTTTTTGAGCCAACACCGCATCCCCTAACATTATTGGAACAATAGGATGTTCTGATTCTATAATGTTTAAACCAATTTTTTTAATTTCTTCTCTAAAATATTTTGTATTTTCCTGAAGCTTATCTCGATATTTTGTGCTTTCTGTAAGCATTTCAAGTACTTTTAAAGATGCGCTTGCGATTGCTGGAGCTAAAGTGTTCGAAAACAAATAAGGTCTTGAACGTTGTCTTAATAATTCAATTATTTCTTTTCTGCCGCTAGTATAACCGCCGCTTGCTCCACCTAATGCTTTGCCTAGAGTTCCTGTTATTATATCGACTCTTCCTATAACATCTCTGTATTCATGTGTTCCTCTTCCAGTTTTACCTACAAAACCAACAGCATGACTATCATCAACCATAACTATGGCGTTATATTTATCAGCTAAGTCACATATTCCTTTTAAATTTGCAATAATACCATCCATGGAAAATACACCATCAGTAGCTATTAATTTAATTTTAGCGCCATCTTTGTCAGCTAATATAAGCTGTTCCTCTAAAGCGTTCATATCATTATTTTTATATCTGTATTTTTTAGCTTTGGCTAATCTAATACCATCTATGATACTTGCATGGTTTAATTCATCACTAATTATTGCATCATTTTCTGTTGTTATAGTTTCAAAAAGTCCACCATTTGCATCGAAACATGATGAATAAAGAATTGTATCATCCGTATGCAAAAATTCACTTATTTTCTGTTCTAAATCCTTATGAATTTGCTGCGTACCACAAATAAATCGAACTGATGAAAGACCATAACCAAAAGCTTTATAAGCATCAGTTGCAGCTTTAATCACTTCTTCATTGTCTGCTAATCCAAGATAATTGTTAGCACACATGTTTAATACACCATTAAATTTTGTAGTATTAATTCTTGCACTTTGAGGTGTAGTTATAATTCTTTCATCTTTCCATAGACCTAAGTCTTTAATATCTTTTAAAATATCTTCATAATAAGATTTGTTATTTTCGTACATATTTACCCCCTTATTTCTTTGTCCAATCAAGTATAACTTTTCCTGATTGACCACTTATCATTGCTTCAAATCCTTTTTCAAATTCTGTATAATGATATCTGTGTGTAATTACTTTAGAAATATCCAAACCTGATTTAAGCATTGAAGACATTTTGTACCATGTTTCATACATTTCTCTTCCATAAATACCTTTTATTTGAAGACCATTAAATACAACTTTATTCCAATCAATTACTGCATTAGATTCTTGTATACCAAGCATAGCAATTTTACCGCCATGAGTCATATTGTTTATCATCTGATTTAATGCTTTTTCATTTCCTGACATTTCAAGGCCTACATCGAAACCTTCTTTCATTTTTAATTCTTTCATAACATCTTGTAAATTTTCTTTTATTATGTTAACAGTTCTCGTAGCACCCATTTCTTTTGCAAGATCAAGTCTATAATCATTTACATCTGTAACAACAACATGCCTTGCTCCTGCATGTTTTGCAACAGCAGCAGCCATCATTCCTATTGGTCCAGCACCTGTAATTAAAACATCTTCACCTAAAAGGTCAAAAGATAAAGCAGTATGAACTGCATTTCCAAATGGATCAAAAATACTGAATATTTCTTCTGGAATCGAATCATCACAAAGCCATATGTTAGTAGCTGGAAGTGCAACATATTCTGAGAAAATACCACTTCTGTTTACCCCTACACCTTTAGTATCTTTGCATAAATGTCTTCTTCCTGCTAAACAATTCCTGCATTTTCCACAAACAATATGACCTTCACCACTTACTAAATCCCCAATTTTTAAATCATGTACATCTTCACCAATTTCTACTATTTCCCCAACAAATTCATGACCTACAGTCATAGGAACAGGTATAGTATCCTGTGCCCATTTATTCCAATCATAAATATGCACATCTGTTCCGCAAATAGCTGTTTTATGAATTTTAACAAGCACTTCACCTTCTTTAGGTGTTGGTACATCAACTTGCTCAAGCCATAATCCAGGCTCTTTATACTTTTTAACGAGCGCATCCATTTTAGCCATAATAATTTCACCTTCCTATTTATTTAATTTTTTATTTTGTCAATTAGATAATACTCCTATTTTGTATACGTGTCAAGTGCTAAAGCAATGATTTGTTTACAAATAAAAAACACATTTTATGTTAGTTTTTAAAATTTTACATAAAATAAAGACGTTGTCTATTTATTATAAACAACGTCAACTAATTTATGTCTACTAAATTATTTTATTTTTTTCACATTAAAATCTAAA
>JARBUP010000041.1 GCA_029239575.1 Bacillota bacterium | reverse complement strand
CATGATGAGGAAATGATAGTTAAAGAGCTTATGATGGAAGGTGTTTTATCCATACAATCAGGTGAAAATCCGAAATACATAAAAGAAAAATTAAATTCATATTTAGCTCAAAAAGACAGAGAAACAGGTATGGAAGTTGAAGGTCAAAGTGGAAAAGTAAAACGCTCTAAATCAAGAAAAAATAAAAGTCAAGCAAATGAAGTTTAATATGAGTAGGTGATATATTGGGAAGGAAAAGAAGACGGGAAGATTCTGGTGGGGCAAGCTGGTTGGAAACATATAGCGATTTAGTAACACTATTATTAACATTTTTTATTTTATTGTATTCAATATCTACTGTAGATGCCCAAAAATATGCAAGGATAGTTGAGGCATTTTCAAAAGTTGATGAAGTTGTAGAGGAATTGCCTCAAACTCAAAGTGGAGGTAGCAGCTCTGTTGAAATACAAGATACAGAGGATATAGATAAATTATATGAAGCAATGAAAGAATATATTGAAAAAAACAATTTGCAAGGAAGTGCTGAAGTTAGTAAAACTGAAGAATATGTTTTTATAAGGTTTTCAGATGATATTACTTTTGCAAGGAAGTGCTGAAGTTAGTAAAACTGAAGAATATGTTTTTATAAGGTTTTCAGATGATATTACTTTTGGGGGATATAGTCAAAACTTAAATGAAAGTGGTAAAAAAATATTAGATGTTCTTGCAGGTGGTTTGAAATTGGTTGATGAGTATATTGAAGAAGTTATAATTTCAGGCCACACAGCCGAAGTTATTGGAGATAATTCCAATATAGACAGATCATTATCTACTGAAAGAGCAAATGCAGTATTAAATTATTTAGAATCGAAAAAAGTTATTAGTCCAGCAAAGTATTTATCAATCGGATATGGTTTATATAGCCCAATTGCTGACAATAATACTGCTGAAGGAAGAGCAAAAAACAGAAGAGTTGATATATATATTAGCAGAAAAGGTCATCCAGTTAGCTATACAAATAAAATCAATGAAACTATAAATAAAAATAAAAACACAGAAAATAACGAAACAATAACTAACGAAACAAATAACATAAAAGATACAAATATAAACACAAACAATGTTATAACAGGAAGTGAAGATATAAATTACAAAAAAAACAAAATAATTAATTAGTAATATGGAATGAGGTTATATATGGCAGAAATATTATCACAAAGCCAAATAGATGAACTTCTAAATAATTTAAACAGTGGTGACATTGACATAAAGGAAATAGAAGTTCAAGAAAAAAAAGTTAAGGAATATGATTTTCGCAGTCCTAAAAAAATAACTAAAGAAACTATAAAGTTATTAAATGGTATTTATGAAAATTATTGTAGGTTTCTATCGTCTCATTTAACATCAATACTTAGGCTTTCTTGTGATATATCTATAGAGCAAGTTGAAGAAAGCATATTTCATGAATATAATAATGCTCTTAATGATTATGCTTTAATGAGTATGATAAATGTTGAATATCCTGACCAAACTCTGTCTGACAATCAAATATTTATGGAAGTATCCATGCCCTTATCATTTGTAATTATAGACAGACTTTTAGGTGGTAGTGGTCAAGAATATGAATATATAAGAGATTTTACAGATATCGAACTAACAATTTTAAGTAATTTATTTAAACAAATAATACCTCAAATGGGAACTTCGTGGGAAAGTACATCGGATATAAAAACTGTATATTCTAAAATAGAAACAAATCCACGGTTTATACAATCAGTTAATTATACTGATACTGTGGTTATATTGGTTCTTAATGTTACGTTAAATCATTCAGTTGGTAAAATAACTATTTGTATTCCTTCAAATATTTTGGATGAAATATTTAAGAAAATATCTTTAAAAAACAGTAAAAAGAAAGATCAAAATTATGATAATCAAAAAGAGGCTATTATGCATTCTATAAAAGCATCTAAACTCAATGTTACAGGGATATTAGGAAAAGCACAAGCTTCTTTAGGAGATGTTCTAAATATGCAAATAGGAGATGTTATAATACTTGATAAAGGAATTAGCCAGAATGTTGATATAGATGTAGATGGTGAAAAATGGTTTGAAGGAAAATGGGGAACTAAAAAGAATAAAGGTGTCATAAAAATAAGTAAAATTATACATTAAACATTATACGAGGAGATAGTATGACTATTGAAAATATTTTTTCTGATATGGAAAGAGATGTAATAGGCGAAGTGATGAACATAAGCTTAGGTTCATCAGCAACTTCTTTATCTACTTTGTTGGGAAAAAGAGTTGAAATTACTGTGCCTAAAGTTAAAGTTATTGATGCAGGAAATTTCAGCTTTGAAGATTTTGAGCCAGCAATTGGAGTTGAAATAAAATACGTTGAAGGCTTAGATGGAATTAATTTAATGATATTAAAAAAATTCGACGCTAAGGCTATAGTTGAAATTCTTATGGGACAAGATATTCCTGATGAAGAATTTCAAATGGATGAAATAACTACAAGCGCATTATGTGAAGTTATGAACCAAATGATGGGTTCATCAGCAACTGCACTTGCAGATTTTCTTGGTAAAACAATAAATATATCTACACCAAGAGCTTATGAAATTGAAGATGAGACAGCATTTAAAAGTAAATATTTTCAACCAGGCGAAGTGATTGTAACAGTAAGTTTTGACTTAAATATAGAAGGATCTGTTCAAAGTGAATTTATTAATGTTATGACCCTGGATTTATCAAGAGAAATTGTATCAATGTTTTTAAAAGGAACAGGTATGTTTTTAGAAGAAAATGATTCAGTTGATAACGGGGAAGAAGAAGTAGTTTCTAAAGAAAATATTGAATATATAATAAGTGGAAACAATACTGAAAATAAAAAAGAAATAAATAATCAAAGTCAAATAAAGCAGGAAGGTCTTAAAGAGTATAAAGAAGAAGTACATGTAAAAAGACAAAAACCTCAAGTACAACAAAGAATAAGAGATCAGATACCTGTTAGTGTAAAGCCAATGGAATATGAAAATTTTGATGATTATGAAGAAGAGGAAATTCATTCGGAACAACTTAGCAATTTAGAGTTGATAAAATCTGTTCCATTAGAAATTAGTGTAGAAATTGGTAAAACTAAAAAACCTATTAAAGAAATTCTTGAGTTTTCCAATGGAACAATAATTGAACTTGATAAACAAGCAGGAGCATTAGTTGATATAGTTGTAAATGGCCAACTTATTGCTAAAGGTGAAGTAGTAGTTGTCAATGATAATTTTGGAGTAAGGGTAGTTGAAATATTAAAAAAAGACGAAATTATAAGAATGACATTATAATATAAATAAATTTATTAATTAAAAAACTGGAGGATAAAATGGATAAGAAAATATTATTAGTAGATGATGCAGCTTTTATGAGGATGATGTTAAAGGATACTTTAAAAAAGAATGGTTATGAAAATATAATAGAAGCAGCTGATGGTGAAATTGCAGTACAACAATTTAAACAAGAAAAACCTGATTTAGTAATAATGGATATAACTATGCCAAATAAAAATGGTTTAGAAGCATTAAAAGAAATTAAAACACTTGATCCAAATGCTAATGTAGTTATGTGTTCAGCTATGGGACAAGAGTCAATGGTAGTTGATGCTATAAAAAGTGGTGCTAAAGATTTTATTGTAAAGCCATTTAAAGGTGATAGAGTATTAAAAACAGTTCAAGGAATAATTGGGTAGCAAAGTGGTAGTTATAAAGGAAATTTTTTCAGTAATCATCTCAATAATAGGGATAGTATTAGTTCTTTTTTTTACTTATTACTGCACTAGATGGCTTGCTATAAAATCAAATAATATACAGAAATCAAAATACATTAATATCATAGATAAAGCATTTTTAGGACAAAACAAATATTTAGCTATAGCAGAAATTTCAAATAAATATTATTTATTTAGTGTTTCAGATCAAAGCATAAATATTTTAAAGGAGCTTAATGAATTTGACTATGAAATTAAAGAAAATATTAATCCAAATGTAAATGTGAATTTGGAATTTAGTAAAATATTTTCTAAGATATCGGACTCATTAAGTAAGAAAGGCAATGAAGACAAAAATGATAACCATGAAAAATAAGAATTATAAACAAATTATTAAAATATTATTTTCACTGTTGTTTTTTATAACTTTAAATGAAAGCTATGCTTTTGCTGAAACAGTCAATATGGATATAAACGGCAATTCTGCAGATACTTTAGAAATTTTAGCACTTTTAACTGTTATTTCACTGTTACCGTCCATATTAATAATGATGACATCATTTACAAGAATAATTATAGTTTTGTCGCTGCTAAAAAGTGCTCTTGGGCTTCAACAAACACCACCTAATCAAGTTTTAGTCGGAATTGCAATATTTCTAACTTTATTTATTATGTCTCCTGTATTAGAAGATATAAATACGGTGGCCTATGAGCCATATAAAAACGAGCAAATAACTCAGCAGGAATTTTTAGACAAAGCATCAGTTCCCTTGAAAGAATTTATGTTAAAACAAACAGGTAAAGATGAATTGCAAATGTTCATGGATATGTCAAAGGATGAAGAAATAAAAAATAATACTAATATTCAAGAACTTCCGTTAACTATAGTTGTTCCGTCTTTTTTAACAAGTGAATTAAGAAGAGCATTTATAATAGGATTTCTTTTATATATTCCATTTTTAATAATAGATATGATTGTGTCAAGCGTATTAATGTCAATGGGAATGATGATGTTGCCACCTGTTATGATTTCTATGCCGTTTAAATTGCTAATGTTTGTAGTTGTTGATGGATGGTCACTTTTATTTAGAACTCTCATCACTACATTTAACTTTTAAATAATGATTTTTTTAAAATAGTGATATTTTTATTATTTTTAGGGACGGTTCTTTTTTTAAACAGGGGACAGCTTAAGGGCTTTAAGAACCGTCCCTACGTCCCTTATCAAGGAGGCAATTATGGATTCATCTAAAATAGCAGAGGTTATGCAAGCAGCAATGTCAGCAGGTATGAAAGTGGGCGCTCCCATATTAATTACAAGTTTGTTAATAGGTCTTATTATATCAGTTTTTCAGGCAGCTACACAAATACATGAACAAACACTAACATTTGTACCTAAGTTAATTGTAACAGCAATTTTATTAGTAGTGCTTGGTCCATGGATGACAGAAGTCATGTCAGATTTCATTTATTATATTTTTGATGTAATGCTAAAAATTTATTGATTATAAATGTAATGTAGTATCATAAAGAGGTAGTTATGACGTTTAATGGAGATTTTACTTATTTTTTATTAATTTTAGCACGTATGAGCGGATGTATTTTTTTTAATCCCATATTTGGCAGAAATAGTATTCCTGCCATACTTAAAACATCTCTTACTGTTCTTTTATCAGCTACAGTATATGGGTTGCTGCCTCTTGAAAATGACTTAATAATAAATACAGTTTTAGAATATGCAATAATTATAATAAAAGAATTATTTATAGGATATTTAATTGGATTCATAATAAGTATGTTTTTCTCAGTAGTTGTAATTGCCGGGGAAATAATAGATATGCAAATAGGAATGTCCATGTCACAAATTTACGATCCAAGCAGTAATATGTCCATGGGTATTTCAGGAAGCTTTTTAAATATTTTTACCATGATTTTGTTTTTTAGTGCAGGAGGACATTTATCTTTAATAGAAATTTTTATTACATCATTTAAACTCATAAAAATAGGCGTTTTTTTAATACCAACGGATTTGTTTTTAAACATGGTTGAATTATTGAGTCAAATATTAACATATGCTCTTAAGCTTTCACTTCCAATAATAGCAGTTGAAATAATAATTGAAGCAGGTATGGGAATTTTGATGAAAGCAATACCTCAAATACAGGTTTTTTCTGTAAATGTTCAATTAAAACTTATGGTAGGTATGTTTTTAATGGTAATATTAGTACCAACTTTTTCAGCATTTTTGCAAAATATGATGACTATTATGTTTGATAATATAAGAAATAATTTGAGTTTGTTAATGACTTAGTTTAAATAGTTAACTGATATAAAGGATAAATATGGCTGGCGAAGATAAAACAGAAAAAGCATCCCCCAAGAAAAGGCGGGATGAACGAAAAAAAGGTAATGTTTTTCAAAGTAAGGATGTTGTTACAGTTGGCGTTATAGCTGTTTCATTTATAGTTTTAAATATTTGGATTACTCATATTTATAAATATATTAAAAATGCAATTTATAAATATATTGAACTTTCGGGTTCAACAATTGAAATAAATAATTCATTTATTTCACAAGTTTTTAAAGATATTTCATCCGCTGTTTTTGGTTCAGTTGGAATACTTATGATTTCTATAATGGTAACTTCCATTATACTTACAGGTTCGCAAACGAGATTTTTAATTTCAAGGGAAAATATAAAATTTAAATTTTCAAAACTTAATATTCTGACAGGAATAAAAAAGATGTTTTCAATTAGAGCATCTGTAGAACTTATAAAAAATTTAATAAAAGTTTCAATATTGGGTTTTGTTATATACTCTTCAATTTCAGAAATATTTTATCAAATACCTAAACTCATGTATATAGATTTAATGTCAGGTATTAAATTTATTTTTACTACCATATTATCTTTAGTAAAAACTGTAGTAATATATTTTGTTTTAATTTCTGCATTTGACTTTTTATATTCTTGGTGGGAATATGAAAAAAATATAAAAATGTCAAAGCAGGAACAAAAAGAAGAGTATAAGCAAGAAGAAGGGGATCCAAAGATTAAGGGTAAAATAAAAGAAAAACAAAGAGCTATTTCTATGAGTAGAATGATGCAGCAAGTATCACAAGCAGATGTAGTAATTAAAAATCCTACACATTTTGCTATAGCTATAAAATATGATTTGCAAAATGATACTGCGCCAATTGTTTTAGCAAAAGGAAAAGATATTATAGCTTTAAAGATAATTGAGAAAGCAATGGAAAACAAGATAAATACTATAGAAAATAAACCTTTAGCAAGAGCTTTATATGAAAGTGCAGAATTAAATAAACAAATACCATTACAATTTTATGAACCAGTTGCTGAAATATTAGCTTGGGTTTATAAACTAAAGGGTCAGAAATAATAAAGGATAAAAAATGAAAAAATTATTAAATAACTCTATTTCACTGTTTGTAATAGCAATAGTATTAATGATAATCATACCACTTCCAGCGTTTTTATTGGATTTGATGCTTATAATAAATATAACTTTATCAATTGTAATATTACTTACTACAATGTATATAAAAGAAGCTTTGGAATTTTCGGTATTCCCATCTTTACTTTTAATTACCACGCTTTTTCGTTTATCGTTAAACATTTCTTCAACAAGACTTATTTTAACAAATGGGGGACATGCAGGTGCTGTTATTGCTACATTTGGTAACTTTGTTTTGCAAGGGAATGCAGTTGTAGGATTCATAGTGTTTTTAATAATAGTATTAGTTCAATTTATTGTTATTACAAAAGGTGCAGAGCGTATTGCAGAAGTAACTGCTCGTTTTACATTAGATGCAATGCCAGGAAAGCAAATGGCAATAGATGCAGACCTTAGTTCAGGCATGATTACGGAAGAACAAGCAAAACATAGAAGAAACAATATACAAAGAGAAGCTGATTTTTATGGAGCAATGGATGGAGCTACAAAGTTCGTAAAAGGCGATTCCATAATGTCAATTGTTATAACAGCAATAAATTTTATTGGTGGTATAATTATTGGAATGGTTCAAGGTGGTTCAACATTTACAGAAGTTTTACAAACTTATTCAATAGCCACTGTAGGAGATGGTTTAGTTTCTCAGATTCCTGCACTATTAATATCTACAGCTACAAGTATGATTGTAACAAGAGCGGCATCTGAATCAACATTAAATGTGGATTTATCTAAGCAGTTTAAATCTCAGCCAACTGTTTTAGTAATTTCTGGTATTGTATTAATTGCAATGGGACTCATACCTGGATTTCCTAAAATACAAGTTTTTTCTTTTGCAGCTATATTAATATTTTTAGGTATGAATTTAATAAAAAATAATGCAGATAAAACATTAGATAATTTAAATGATGAAAATCAAGAAGAACAACCTTCGTCTTCAGAAGAAGAGTATTTTAAAAATATAGATAATATTTATGAACTTATACAAATAGATCCAATAGAAATGGAAGTGGGCTATAGTTTAATTCCTCTTGTTGATGAATCTAGCGGAGGAAATTTTATAGATAGAGTTGTAATGTTCAGGCGTCAGTTTGCATCTGAGATGGGTATGGTAATTCCATCAGTTAGATTAAGAGATAATGGATATTTAAATCCAAATGAATATGCTATTAAGTTAAAAGGTGAGGAAATAGCTAAAGGGGAAATACTTGTTGATTACTATTTAGCATTGGATCCTGGAGGGGTAACCGGAAAGGTTGATGGAATAGATACAATAGAACCTGCTTATGGAATACCGAGTAAATGGATTACAAAGGACAAAAAAGAATTAGCTGAAATATATGGTTATTCTGTAATAGATCCACTTTCAGTATTAGTAACACATTTGTCAGAAGTTATAAAATCTCACGCTAATGAACTTTTATCAAGACAGGATTTAAATCAGCTTTTAGAGAAAATGAAAAAAACAAATGAATCCTTAGTAAATGAAGTTGTTCCAGGAATGATCTCCTTTGGTAATTTTCAAAAAATACTTTGCAATTTGTTGAAAGAAGGAATTCCTATAAAGGACATGGAAACAATACTTGAAACTATAAGTGATTATGGTTCATCAGTTAAGGATACGGAAACACTTACAGAACATATACGTCAATCTTTGAAAAGGACTATAACTCGTAAGTGGGCAGAAAGCGGACAAATAAAAGTTATAACTTTAAGTACTGAAGTAGAAAAGCTAATAATAAATTCAATAAATAAAAATGATAGGGGATCTTATTTATCTATTGATCCAGATGCAATGCAAAAAATAGTTGGTGAACTTCTTGAACAAATAACAAAATTAAAAGAAGAATTCCAAGTTCCTGTTATTTTAACATCTCCTTTTGTTAGAGGATATTTCAGAAAATTATTAGATCAATTTTATCCTAAAGCAGTGGTGTTATCATTTAATGAAATTGACAATTCTGTACAAATTCAGGCAATTGGAAATATTTCAGTTTAAATACTAAAAACGAAAGAGTGATATAATGATTTGCATTAATGAAAAAGCAGATGAAAGTGTATTGTGGGAAAAATATGCAGAAACAAAAGATTTGCGTACAAGGAATCAAATAATTGAAAGATACAGTTATTTAGTAAAAATCATTGCATTAAAAATTAGAGGCATTTATCAGCAGTACGGTGATGTTGAAGATGTAGTTAATGAAGGTATTATAGCTCTTATAGATGTAATAGATAAATTTGATTTATCTAAAAATGTTAAGTTTGAAACTTATGCTGCTATACGAATTAAAGGTGCAATTATTGATTATGTTCGTAAACAGGACTGGACTCCAAGAAAAATTAAAAATGATGTAAAACAAATTAATAATGCTGAAAAAGAATTGCAAATTAAGCTTGGAAGAAAACCGGAAGAAAAAGAAATCGCCGATCACTTAAATATGGACATGCAAGAATTTAATACAATTATTACAAAATCTTTGAATTCAAATATATTGTCTTTTGAAGAATTATTGGGTGAAGCTAATTTAAAGGAAAGTTTCGATGCAGATGGATATGAACTTCCAGAATATGCATATGAACAAAAGGAAATAAAACAAGTCTTGAAAGATAGCATTAATGAATTAAAAGAAAAAGAAAAGCTTATTATTTCATTATATTATAATGAAGAGTTAAAATTAAAGGACATAGCAAATATTCTGGAAATTAGTAATTCAAGGGCTTCCCAAATTCATTCCGAAGCTTTAGGAAAGCTAGAAAAAAGTATTAGATTATATTTACAGGACAAAAAAAATTAGCTTAGGGGTGGTTAAATGCCAGGATTTCATACTTTAACATCAGGAATGCTTACTCAACAAAAAAAAATAGATATATCAAGCAATAATATTTCTAACATTAATACATCCGGATATAAAAAGGAACAATCAGTAACAACTAATTTTGGAAATTTACTTATACATAAGATGGAACAAAGTGGAATACACCAAACAGCAACGCCTATCGGCAACGTATCTTTAATTAAAACTATGGAAGAAAATAATACAATACATTCACAAGGAACCATAGAAGAAACAGGGGTTTTGACAGATTTTGCTATTATGGGTTCAGGTTTTTTTGGTATAAATGAAAATGGAAATAAAGTGTATACAAGAAATGGAAGTTTTAATATAGATGAAGATGGTTATTTAGTGTTGCAAGGAGTTGGAAGGGTACAAGGGGAAAATGGCGATTTATATATTGGAACAGATAAATTTGATTTTTCAGTAGATGGAAACATATCAGTAGATGGAAGTATAGTTGATAAAATAGAAATTTATGACTTTTTAGATTATAGCAACTTAGAAAAATTTGGTGAAGGTAAATATTCTTCTGATGTTAATCCATATATATATGAAAATGCTGAAGTAAGAAATAAAACGATAGAACGCTCTAATGTGGATGTAACAAAAGAAATGACAGATATGATGTCTTCTCAAAGAGCATTGCAAACTGCATCTCAAGCATTAAAAATATTAGACATGGTACAGGAAAAAGCAGTAAGTGAAATAGGTAAATTATAAAGGGGTAAACATAATGATACAATCATATTATACTGCAATAAATGGTGCAAAAAGTAATCAAGAAAATTTAAATGTAATATCTAATAATATGGCAAATATTCAAACAGAAGGTTTTAAAAAATCAAAAGCAGAATTTTCTGAGCTATTATATTCAAATATTAAAAATTCAACAAATGAGGCAGTTATAGGATCTGGTAGTAAATTAAATAAAGTTGATGTAGTTTTTTCCCAAGGACCAATAGTTAATACAGATAGAAATACTGATTTTGCCATAACAGGAGATGGATTTTTTCAAGTTCAATTTGGGGAAATTACAAAATTTACAAGGGATGGAAACTTTGATATAGCAAATGTTGATGGAGAAAATTTTCTTTTATACCAAGGGGGCTACGTACTTGACAGCGATGAAAACCCAATTATTATAGAAGATAAAAATGCTGAAGTAATAAATGTAGGTTTGTTTCAATTTGAGAACAATGAAAATTTAGTAAGGTCAGGAAATAATTTATACCATATAGAAAATGAAAATGCAAATTATAGTGCATCGCAAAGTCAAAATGTTTTAAGAGGATATTTAGAGCAATCATCAGTTGATATTACGGAAGAAATGATAAATTTGTTGAAATCACAGAGATCTTTTCAATTAAACTCTAAAATAATACAAACTGCAGATGAAATAGAACAAACTATAAACTCTTTGAAAAATTAAATTATTATTTAAACAAGAAAATGTTATGGAAAAAATTTAGACCTGGAGGATAATGTGATTTATAATGAATTAAATGAAACACATATAGATGTATTAAAAGAAATTGGGAATATAGGAGCTGGAAATGCAGCAACATCCCTTTCTCAAATGCTTTCAAAAACAATTGAAATGAATGTTCCAGAAGTAGATATACTAAATCTTGATGATGCCATAGATACTATGGGTGGACATGAAAACATAGTTGTTGGAGTTTTAGTAAGTTTTTATGGTGATATAGATGGTGTAATATTATTTTTATTAAAAAAAGAGTTCGTTCACTTGATATTAAATTCATTGATGGGAACTGAATTAAATAGCTTTGAAGAAATATCTGAAATGGAAATGTCAGCTTTATCTGAAATAGGAAATATTATGGTTTCATCATATGTAAATTCAATTGCATCTTTGACAGAAATGGCCATTGATATTACTGTTCCTTCCGTATGTATTGATATGACTGGAGCCATTATTGATGCAGTTGCATCAGAATTTTCAGAAGTATCTGATAAAGTAATGTTTATAAAAGAAAAATACTTTTGTGGAGAAGAAACTATTTATAGCAATATGCTTCTTTTGCCAAGTGTAACATCCCTGAAAATATTATTAAATAAGTTTGGTATGGAAATATGAGTGATGAATTAGTAGTTGGAATTTCAGATATGAAAATTGCCCGTGCTCCACAGGAACTTATTTCATATGCACTTGGTTCTTGTGTTGGAATTTGTATAATAGACAAAGTAAAAAAAGTTGCAGGGATGGTACATGTTATGCTTCCAAGTAGCAGCATAGGGGACAATGTTAATGCATTTAAATATGCAGATACAGGTATACCTGAAATGGTAAAACAAATGGAAGCATTGGGATGTTTAAGGGCTCATATGACTGCTAAAATAGCAGGCGGTGCAAAGATGTTTGAAATAAAAAGTACATCCACCATTGGAAATATTGGTGAAAGAAACGTGTTAGCAACAAAAGAAGTTTTAAGTAAATTAAATATTAAAATAACATCACAGGACGTTGGTGCAAATTACGGCAGAACAATAACATTTAACAGTTCAAGTGGAGATTTGAAAATAAAATCATTTGCTAAAGATGTGAAAATAATATGATGAATTATGTGTTAAATAAAAAGCTTCATATGGTGTAAAACAGCATATGAAGCTTTTAAAATTTAATTTATATTTTCTTTATACATTCCAACTACTGAAATAATTATATCATTGTAATATTGATTATTATTTATGTCTGAAAAATTATAGTATTTATTATACAATGAATACATATATTTTAATTCATTGTTTGAAGGATTAAAACCATAAAGCTTATTGATCGCATGGGCAACTTCAGCCCTGTTGATAGGTTTATCAGGATAAAAATAATTATTAGAACCTATAACTAAAGATCTGTTTGAAATTTTAATTATTTCATCTTTTGCCCAATGGGTATTTATATCTTTAAATTCATAGTTGCTCGTGGCAGGCAATGAATTAATTATAGATTTAAAATTGCTGATTTTTGAAAGCATCTCACAAAATTCTGCTTTTGTAACATAATTGTCAGGGCGAAATGTCTTATCCTTATATCCTGATACGTATTTTTTACTGCTTCCCATTGAAATATAATGGCGTGCCCAGTGATTATTTATATCTATGAACTTTGTTTTTAAAAATTGACTTGTGTCATAGGGCAAATCATTTATTCTACAAAATATGGTAATCATTTCAGCTCTTGTAATTGGCGCAGAAGGATTAAAGTTAGAAGAGCTGTTTCCATTCATGTATCCTACAAGAATATTTTCATAATAATTTGAAGTTTCTTTTGGTTCTTCATAAATCATACCCTTGTTTTCAAATAAATTATGTGTATATTTATAATCATGTACATCAAAATTTATATTATGTTTACGAGGGTTTCTTTTTGAATCTATTACAATTGATTCAACAGTTCTATTTCCTTTTTTATCAACTACTGTGAAAATATAATCACCATCATAATCTATTATAGTGCTGTGGTTATATTTAAATTCTTTTTTATTACCGCTAATAGGAACATATTTTCCATCAAAAGTAATCAAATAATCAAGTTCAAAATCATCTTTAATTTCTAATTCAAATGTATTATCATCAAGGAGATTTATTGAAACATCAGGACGTCTATAATCCATATTATTTACATTATAATTAAATAAGCTCTGTGATGAAGAAGATTTCACTAAAGCTTCATAGTTTCCATTGTCATCATAAATATCATAACTTGGAAACACAGTGCATTCATCATTATTAATAAAATTATATCCAATATATTTTACAACCGTGCTGTAACTGTCATAATCAAAAGGAGAAAGGGCGGCTAATAAGTAATATTCACCTTGTTTAATAATTTTATATTCATATTTTTCATCATCAATCATAATTGAAAAATCAAAGGGCTTATTATTTTCTAAAGCTTTTATATAATAATTAATTTCATTAGAAATAGTTGCTTTTTTATCAGGTGTTATTATATTTCTAACCTTGTCAGTTGTAATATGAAAGAGCAATTGCTTTTTTTCATAATCATATTTTAATTCATAATTAAGCAAAACATTATTTCTGTCAACTTTATTAGAATTTTCTATTTCATCATCAGTATTATCTATATCATTAACAGTATAAAAAAATGTTTTTTTAGTATTTTGATAATAAACTGTAAAAGGATATTTGCCATTTTTATCAACAACATATGAAGCAGTTTTTGAATTATTAAAATATCCAGAAGGTAGATATATGTAATATGGGTTTTCAGTTTCTTCAACAACCCTTTCGCCGTTTACATACCTGTATGGATTTATTGTAATTTCTTTAAAATTTGTTCCTGAAACATTTTTTACTGAAAATTCGGCCCTCAATCCATTGTTTTCTGCTCCATATGTGAGGGCGTTCATACTTAATATAATTAAAAATGAAATAATAAGAATAAGTGATTTTTTCACAAGTATTTCTCCTTTGTTTCTTAATAAGTAAAACCACCGACTTAGACGGTGGTCGTGTATTAGCTAAATAATATAATTAATTATGATTTTTATGTTTTGAAACAAATTCTAATGCATTAATTACTGCTGTAATAACTTCAGCATTGTGCTGTTTTTCAAGTGAACTATATTCTGCGAAAACTTCACCTTTTTTCGATGTTATGTAATAAGGTTTTAAACTGTTTAATGATTTTGCCATAATATCATCCAAGCATTGTGGACATGTGCATATATTAGCATAATTTTTATCAGAATTTAGAGTTTTTTCTAAATAATCTTTAACACATACTTCCATATAATTAAGAACCATATGTAACCTCCATTAAGTTTATGAAATAATTGTTGTAAAATTTAAATAATCATCTGTTTTTGTGTAATTGTATTTGTCTATCAAATAAATATTGGAATAAAATTGCTTCATCTTTACTTGTAGTATTTAAAAATAAACAACCATAATTTAAAGAAAAAACCTCATCATCGTATTCAACTTCAATTTCATCTTTTCTAATTATTTTTGCTCTAAGATGAATTGGTTTGTTTTTATAATAATCAAAATTATATGTAATTTCATCATTTAATTTAAAGTTAAAATTTGATGAAATAAGCATTCCTCCAACGCTTAAATTTAAAACATTTATTTTAATTGTAGGTACTTCGTCCGTTATATCTTCGTCGTTTCTATAAATTTTACTTAAATAAAAACTTAAGTCTGTACGAACTTTTAAGGCAGTTCTTCTTTCAATTACAGGATCTATTCTAATAATTTGAGCAGTTATTTGGTTTCTTACAGCTACACTTGCAAAACAATAATAAGGAGAAATTCCTTTTCGTTCATCATAAATATGAACATATATATTAGTGCCTGAGGTTAATTCTGGTAAATTTTTACCTTTAATTATAATAGTACTTGGAGTTATACTTAAAAGTTTTCCTTTTCCAATATTAATTTTATTTATATCTAATATTTTAACTGTTAATTCCATATTCCCCATGTCATTCCCCTTTAACTTATTTATTCATTATTGCTGTTTGGCCTGAAATCAAGAAAGTATACATAAATATCAACAATAGCTTTAAAAAGTTCTTCTGGAATTTCACTTCCTACATCAAGCTGCGATAGCAAAATAGAAAGAGAATCATCTTT
>JARBUP010000294.1 GCA_029239575.1 Bacillota bacterium | reverse complement strand
AGCGAGTTTGTGCATAGGCTTAATAATGGAGGTACACTTCCTATTCTTACGAGCTGCTGTCCTGCTTGGATTAATATGTTAGAACATGACTATCCTGATATGTTAGATATTCCTTCAACTTGCAAATCTCCTCATCAAATGATGGGTATTATGACTAAAACATATTTTGCAGAAAAAATGGATATAGATCCTAAAAAAATTGTAGTTGTATCCATTATGCCATGTCTTGCGAAAAAATATGAAGCAGCAAGAGATGAATTGAAACATGATAATTTAAGAGATGTAGATATTGTAATATCTACACGTGAATTAGCAAAAATGATTAGAGAAGCTGGAATAAATTTCAATGCATTAGACGATGATGATTTTGACAATCCATTAGGAGAGTCAACAGGAGCAGGAGTTATATTTGGAGCTTCAGGCGGTGTATTAGAAGCAGCTGTACGTACTGCTTATGAGTGGATAACGGGCGAAACAGGACCTGCTCTGCAATTCAAATCAATAAGAGGTTTAGAAGGAAGCAAAACTGCAACTCTTAAAATAAAAGATATGAAAGTAAATGTAGCGGTAACCAACGGGTTAGGAAATGCAAGAAAACTTCTTGAATCCATAAAAAACGGTGAATCTAATTACCATATAATTGAAATAATGGCATGCCCAGGCGGTTGTATAGGTGGTGGAGGTCAGCCGTTTTTACATGGCGAGATATTTCTAAACTTAAAAAAAGGGCAGAAGCAATTTATAAAGAAGACAAAAATAAAGATATAAGAAAATCTCATGAAAACCCATATATTAAAAAGATATATGATGAATATTTAGGTGAACCATATGGAGAAAAAGCCCATGAGCTACTGCATACGCATTATGTGGACCGTAAATATGAAAATATGAATAAAACAAAAATTAAGTAGTAGTTTCATTACAGGGAAATTGTGTGGATTAAAAAAGGCTCAATTGGATGCTTGGTTTCGATAGCAATCGGAGTTAAGCATCCTAATTAGAGTGTTAAAATGCAAAAAAACAGAAAGAAAGTTGTCGTTTACATATTGTAAAACGTTTAGTATAATTAGATACTTTATATAAATGGGAAGAATTGTATAAATGTATTTTCTATATTATATTGGTTATCGGGGGAATCTTATGGAAGATTATAATAAGAGCAAAAAAGAACTAATAAATGAATTGATTCAACTTAGAAAGCGCAATACTGAATTGGAACAGTATATAGATAAGGCGATTTTATGCGATCAGATGGTTACGGACAAATATCTCAAGTTATTCAACTCAATTGACGAGGGGTTTTACGTAATTGATGTTATATTTGACGAAAACGATAAACCTGTTGATATGTATTATGTCGAAGCAAATGAAGCTTCTACAAAGATTATGGGAATTGACTTTACTAACAGATTTATAAAGGAGATTAATCCAAATTATGAATCTTATTGGTTTGAAGTCTTTGGTGAAGTAGCTTTAACAGGAAAAAGTGTGAGGTTGGAGCAATACGCAGAACAAGATAAAAAGTGGTATAGCTTTTATATATTCAAAATAGGTGATGAAAACAGCCGTACAATTGGAAATATATTTTTAGATATTACGGAGCGAAAAAGAATAGAAGAAGCACTTAAAGAAAGTGAAGAAAAATTTAGACCTATCCTTGAAAACTCCCGTGATGGCATTAGCTTGCTTGGCTTGAAAACAAGAAAGTTTGTATACACGAGTCAATCGCATATAGAGTTGACCGGATTTACACCAGAAGAAATAAACAATTTTTCTGTTGAAGAAGTATATGAGAGAGTGCACCCCTGTGAGCGAGACATTTTCATCAAGCAATATAAACTTGTGGCGGATGGACTTGAAACATTAGTTGATGCCGAGTATCGATGGAAGATAAAGAATGGAGAATACCGTTGGTTCAGTGATAGACGAAAACTTGTTCGGGATGAAAATGGACAATCAATCGCTTTAGTTGGAATAAGTCGCGATATTACTGACCAAAAAGAATATGAACAAAAGCTTAATTTGCAAGCTAAAATACTATCAAATGTTAAAGATGCCGTTATTGTTGTGGATGAAAATGATAGAATTATATATTGCAATAAAGCTTTTGGTAAATTGTTTGGATGGCAAGAAAATGAGTTGATAGGACATAAGTTTTTAGATTTTGCTCAAGGCTATGTAGATGAAGAATCAAAAGAAGTAATTCTATTGGCATCAGAGGAAAGACACAAGGCTTACAGTTCAGAAGATGAAAATCATTTGGATGAAATAAAATGTTATTCTAAAAACGGTACTCAAATAATCATAGATGTAAATAGAACTGTAGTTAGAGATTCAAAAGGAGAATTTCAAGGCCTGATTTTATCAATAAGGGATGTCAGAGATCGTTATGAATATCAACTCGAACTGAAAAAAAGAGAAAAGAGATATCGTTATTTGTATAATTCTATTGATGAAGGCTTAGCTATAGTAGAAGTAATATTTGATAAGGAGAATAAACCTGTTAACTTACGATTTATAGAATTAAATCCAGCCTATGAAAAGCAAACGGGCATAAAAAATAAAAATGTAGTAGGAAAGACTGCAAAGGAATTAAAATTTGATATTGAAGATTTTTGGTATGAAACTTATGGCAAAGTCGCTTTGACTGGAGAGCCAATAAGATTTGTAAAAGAAGATAAATTATTAAATATTTGGCTTGATGTGTATGCTTTTAAAATTGACTTAGAAAAAGGTACTGAAGTGGGAGTTCTATTTAATGATATAACCGAAAAGGTAATGCACAATCGCAAAGTGGAAGAACTTATTAAAATGCAAGATGAGTTATATGTAAATGTATCACATGAACTAAAGACTCCTTTAAATGTTATATTTTCAGCCAATCAATTAATGGATGTGTATTTGAAAAGTGATTTAATCGAAGATAAAAAGGATAAACTCTGTAATTACAATAATAACATTAGACAAAATTGCTACAGGCTTACGAAACTTATAAATAATATAGTTGATTTATCTAAAAGTAATTCAGGGTTATTAATGCTTAATTTAAATAATGTAAATATTGTAAATGTTATTGAAAATATTGTCCAGTCAGTTTCAGACTATGTAAAATCCAAAGATTTAAAAATAATATTTGATACAAATGTTGAAGAGAAGATTATTGCTTGTGACTCAGATAAGATAGAAAGGATCATGTTAAACTTAATTTCAAATGCAATTAAATTTTCTAATTCAAATAGTGAGATATTTGTAAATGTCCTTGATAAAGAAGAAACAATTGAAATCACAGTTGAGGACACGGGAATAGGAATTGAAAAACAAAATTTAAATTATATATTTAATAGATTTTACCAGGAAGATAAAAGTTTATCCCGAAATTCAGAAGGTAGCGGCATTGGGTTATCTTTAATAAAGTCTTTAGTTGAACTGCATGGTGGAAATGTAAGTGTTGAGAGTGAAGTAAATAAAGGAAGCATTTTTAAAGTTGAACTTCCTGCAAAAACAATAGAAATCCAAGAAAGTGAAGAAACTAATTTTTATAGCAATAAAATTGAAACTATAAAAATTGAATTTTCTGATATATATTCTATTAATTAAGTAAGTTGTAAATAATAAAATAGTCCTACCTAAAACAAATGACAATAGATTGAGTATTGACACCCTAAAATAAGATAGTTCATTATTTTAATAAATTTTAAATTAACAGTTGCATAATTTAAAATAAAAAAGCCGGCAGAATTATTTACTGCCAGCTTATTAATGCTATTTTCTACTAAATATTATGTATATTTAGTAGAAAAAATTAAAATGAAACTTTAATTAACAGTCTTCACAATCATTTCTTCTGTTATTAAATTCATTTTTATTTCTATTGTCTAATTCTTTGCAATTTTTATTATCTAATTCATTTTTGTTAATATTATTTAATTCATCGCGTTTTTTGTTGTCTAATTCATTTCTGTTTTTGTTATTAAATTCATTACGATTTCTATCATTAAATTCATTTCTGTTTCTGTTTTCTTCATTACGATTTTTGAAATTGTCCATGTGGTTACCTACTTTCTTATAACTAGGGTATGATATTTTTTATTTACAAATTAATAAAAAATATTGTAAATATATTATTTACATAATGAAAGTTTTTATTAACTATATTATTTTCTAAACTTACTAAGTAATTCTAAATTTTTTATTTTTTCAATAAAAAAAGCTGGAGAAATAATCTCCAGCCTATAGTGAAAAAAATTGAGGAGTGCCTGCATTACTATATTATGTTAAAAATTTCAAAAATAATACAA
>JARBUP010000293.1 GCA_029239575.1 Bacillota bacterium | reverse complement strand
CAATATTAGAACAATTAAAAAATGATGGAATTATTTTAGGAAAAAATGGACTATACCGCAATGTTCTTGCATTCCAACCACCATTAGTAATAACTGAAGAAGATATAGAGTTTTTAGTTGAAAAATTAGATTGGGCGTTAGCAAATATATAGTTAAATTATTCTTTTAGGGGCGATTTGGGGACGGGGGTTTGGCAGCAAAACCTCCGTCCCCAAATCGCCAAGATTTTTTTTGGGATTTTTTTATTGATTTATATTAGTTAATCGAATATACTATAATAGTAGGAAAAGTAAGTAAGTTTTTGAAGGAAGGAGGAAAACGGAATGGATTATCGGAAACTTGGATTATTTGTTTTGTTTTGGTTAATTTTAGCTCAAACCTTAAGTTTTGAAAGAATTGCCATTGGTACTTTAATATGCGTTGCAGTTTACTTGTTCAATAAAGATTTACAATCCTTTAATCAAAAAAATCGCAATTTAGCTTTACCAAATCTAAACACAAAACTAAAAAATGAATTTAACAAAACAGTTTTAGCAAATTCCATAACTTTAACTCCTGGGACATTAACTTTGGATTCAACTAATGACAAGCTTATTATTCATTGCTTGGATAAAGAAGTTGCAAAAGGACTTGAAAATTCAAAATTTGAACAAATGCTTTTAAAGAAAGAGGAACTTTTTAATGACTAAGATACTAACTTTTGCAGTGTTGTTTCTGGCCATTACTATAATTGGCTCCATTTATAGAGCAATTAAAGGTCCAAGCGCTGCAGACAGGCTCATAGCTATAAATGTAATTGGAACAAAAACTATAGTTTTAATTTTAATGATATCATTATTATTAGGCGAAACATTCTTTGTTGACGTAGCTATAGTTTATGCTCTCATTAGTTTTGTAGCTTCAATTGTAATAGCAAATTATATACAAAATTAACACAGGAGGAATAATGTTAATTGATTTATTAGGTGGAATATTTATAATGGGGGGACTGTTTTTCTTTTTAGTTGGTACAATAGGAATTATAAGATTCCCAGATGTTTTAACAAGAATTCATGCAGCAGCTAAATGTGATACATTAGGAGCACTTCTTTGCTTAATAGGGCTTATTATTTTTAATGGATTAAATATGTCATCCCTAAAAATATTATTAGTTTTAGTATTTGTTTGGGTAACTAATCCTACTGCTACTCATTTAATAGGCAAAGCTGTGTATACAAAAGGCAATTCATATAACAAAAAAGATGGAGATTAACAAAATGGAAATATTCAGTATCATTATGCTTTTATTTTTAATATTTTCAGCCATAGCCGTATCTGCTATGAAAGATTTGCTTGGTTCCATCATAGTTTTTATGGTATATAGTTTAATTATGGCTATTTTATGGCAACAACTTGAAGCACCTGATTTAGCTGTTACGGAAGCAGCAGTTGGGGCAGGTATCACAACTGTTTTATTGATAGTAACTTTAAAAAGTGTAAGAGGGTTAAAAAAATGAGAAAAGTAATAGCTATATTAATTACTTCAGGAATAACTGCTATATTACTTTTAGCTTCAATGGATTTACCACAGTTTGGATTAGAAAAAAATCCTACTAATGGAGATGTATCAAAGTATTATATAGAAAATGCTACTAAAGAAACAGGTGCTACAAATATAATTACAGGAATTATATTGGATTACAGGGCTTTTGATACATTTGTGGAAGCAAGTGTCTTATTTACTGCGGCTATAACTGTAATGATAGTACTTAAAAAAGAAAAAAATTAGAAAGGGTATTTATGAAAGATAATATATTAAATGAAGTGGTGAAATATCTGATACCTTTTATACAAATATTTGGTATATATGTTATTTTTCATGGACATTTAAGTCCTGGCGGTGGTTTTGCTGGAGGAACAATAATCGGTGTTAGTTTTATTCTTTATAGAATAGTATTTGGAAAAGAATACACACGAAAGAAACTAAATTTTAATAAATTACTTCGTTTTATGACAATGGGAGTTTTTTTATATGGTGTGTTAAAAGGATATATTTTTATTTCAGGCGGTAATGATTTACATTTACCATTGCCTCCATTGGGTACTCCCGGTGATATTTTAAGTGGAGGATTTTTATTGCCACTTAATATAATAGTTGGAATTATAGTTGCTGTTACCATGTACTTTTTTTATTGTTTATTTGATGAAGGAGAAATTTAATATGGATAGGTTATTAAACAATTATTATGAAACAGCCTCCATTATTTTATTTGGAATTGGTTTTGCTACACTTATGCTTCATAGCAACTTAATAAAAAAAATTATAGGATTGAATATAATGGATACATCCATAATGCTGTTTTTTATAGCAAAAGGTTATATATATGGTAAAGTTGCTCCTATAATAGAAAATGAATTCAAAGGTGTTTCCGCATATATAAATCCAATTCCAACAGCGTTAATGCTTACAGGTATAGTAGTTGCAGTTAGTATGACTGCATTTGCATTAGCTCTAACTATAAAAATGTATGAAAAATATGGAACGATAGAATTAAATGAGATATTAGAAAAGGGGGATGAATAAGTTTGACATTAATAAAAAGCTTTCCTTTAATGGGTTTATTAATTTTGTTTTTAATAGCTTTTATAATGCCATTAATAAAAAACAGAAAAGTAGTTAAAATTTTAAGTTTTGCTTCTTTTTCATCGTGTTTTATTTTATTTGCAGTATCACTTAATTATGTTATTTACAACGGTAGTTATTTCTACAAAATAGGGCATTTTGTTTCTCCATATGGTATTGAGTTTAAAATTGGTGTCATAGAATGTATCATAGCACTGCTTTTTGCGTTCATATCACTTTTGGTTACATGGTATTCTTTTTATAACATAGAAAAAGACATAACTGTAAGTAAAATTCCATTGTATTATCTTTTAGTAAATATTCTTGTTGGATCTCTTTTAGGTATTGTTTTTTCAAACGATATGTTCAATGTTTATGTGTTTATTGAAATAGGAAGTTTAGCCTCGTGTGGCATAGTTGTTGTTAAAGATAAAAAAGAAAATATAAAAGCAGGGCTTAAATATCTTATAATGAGTTGTTTAGGTTCAGGTCTTGTGCTCATGGGGATTGCATTTTTATATTCTATGACTGGACATCTCAACATGACTTACATACATGAGAGTTTAATAAATAATTATATGAATTATCCTAAGGCTATTATCATAACTTTGGGTCTTTTTACAGTGGGTTTAGGAGTAAAAAGCGCTTTATTTCCACTCCATACTTGGTTGCCTGATGCGCATTCTAATTCGCCAACTTCATCAAGCGCCATTTTATCTTCTTTAGTTTTAAAATCATATATAATTTTTTTAATTAACATTATTTATAGAGTTATGGGAATAGAAATAATATCTAAAACACCAATACTTAATATTTTATTAGCTTTTGGAAGTTTAGGTATGTTAATGGGATCTGTTTTAGCTATTTACCAAAAACAATTAAAAAGAATAATAGCATATTCAAGTGTAGCTCAAATAGGTTATATTTATTTTGCCATTGGTTTGGGAACTGAATTAGGAATTTTGATATGCATATATCATATTATAGGCCATGCTATAACAAAATCAGCACTTTTTCTTTGTTCAGGTGCTATGATAGAAAAAACTGGTCAAAAGGAAATTTCAAGTTTAAAAGGTGTTGGAAAAGAAATGCCTTATACTTTATCACTGTTTTTTGTAGCATCATTATCTTTAGTAGGTATACCGCTTTTGCCTGGATTCGTAAGCAAGTGGTATTTAGCAATTGAAAGCATCGGGGTAAATAAATTATATTTAATAATAATAATTTTAATTAGCAGTCTTTTGAATGCTGTTTATTATTTACCTATTTCTATAAATGGATTTTTTGGAGAAGAAAATCTACACAGTAAAATTTATAAACAAAAAGAAAAATCTGTACAGGAATTAATACCTGTGGCGATACTTGTTATAGCTATGTTTTATGTGGGAATATATTCTGAAGCTATAATTAATTTAATTAAATTAGGATTATAAAGGAGAAAATGAAATGAATTACATTATAATATTGCCAATTATTTTCCCCTTAGTA
>JARBUP010000292.1 GCA_029239575.1 Bacillota bacterium | reverse complement strand
GGTATTGATCCAAACAGAAAGACACCTGCGCATGAAGTCAATGATGGTATCGACTATGTACCAACAAAACCAGCAGTTCTATTAGGTCACCACTTCGCTTCAATTGCAGGAGCTGGCCCAATTAACGGACCTATTCAAGCAGCTATATTTGGCTGGGTCCCGGTACTTCTTTGGATTATTATTGGTAGTGTATTTGTAGGCGGTGTTCATGACTTTGGTTCACTATTTGCTTCTGTTCGTCATAAAGGTAAGTCAATTGGTGAAGTAATACATACAAATATGGGCAGAAAAGGTATGCAATTGTTTTCAGTCTTTGCATGGCTTACATTATTATTAGTTGTTGCAGCCTTCACCAATATAGTTGCAAGTACTTTTGCAGCTGTACCAGCAGCAGCTTCATCTTCATTGATGTTTATTGTTCTGGCAATTGTTTTTGGCTATACTGTATATAGGAAAGGTGTTTCTTTAACAATAGGTACTGTTGTTGGGGTAGCTCTTTTATTCTTTTGTGTATATCTAGGATATTTATTCCCTCTTGTACTAAGTGTAAAAACATGGATTGTTATAATGATGGTATACATTTTTACAGCTTCTACCGCACCTGTATGGATTTTACTTCAACCTAGAGATTATTTAAACTCATTCTTACTATATGCCATGATAGCAGGAGCAGTTATAGGTATCGTAATTTTCAGACCTACTATTCAATTACCAGCAGTAACAGCATTTAATGTAAACGGTCAATTTATGTTTCCTATGCTGTTTGTAATTGTAGCATGTGGTGCTATATCAGGTTTCCATTCATTGGTTGGTTCTGGTACAACATCAAAGCAACTTGATAATGAAAAGGATGCAAAAGTAATTGGATACGGTGCTATGCTTATTGAAGGAGTTTTAGCTACAGTAGCACTTGTTACTGCAGCATACGTTTCTAACGGTGAATTGACTGAATTGTTAAAAGGCGGACCTGTAAATGTATTTTCAAGCGGTGTTGGAACATTTATGAGTAAGTTTGGTATTCCTTTTGATATTGGTAAATCATTTGTAGCCTTAGCAGTATCAGCTTTTGCTTTAACAAGCTTGGACACTGCTACAAGACTTGGTAGATTTATATTCCAGGAATTTTTTGAAAATCCTGAAAAAGAAAAAAAATCAATTTTCTCTAATATGTATGTTTCTACTGCAATAACCGTTTTGATAGGCGGATATCTAGCTGCAGGTGGATATGCAAAGATTTGGCCTATATTCGGTTCTGCAAATCAGTTGCTTGCAGCATTATCATTATTGGCAGTAGCAGTATGGTTGAAGAAAACAGGAAAGAACTATCATATGCTTACAATACCAATGATTTTCATGTTGGTAGTAACGCTTACTGCTTTAGTATTCTTGATTAAAACGAACCTAGCTTCAGGAAATTACATACTTGTTATATTCCCTGTATTGCTATTTGTACTTGCAATTATCTTAGCAAAAGAAGGTTATGGTATAATCTTCAGAAAAGAAGAGTTAAAGGATACTTCTAAATCAAATTAGTAAATAAAATTAAAAATAAGTACAAAAAAACATCTCTCTGTGAGGGATGTTTTTTTGTAAAAAAGGTAGAGCTTCTAGATGTAAAAAGCAGGTTATTTTGATTATGAATTACAGAATGTAATAGCCAAAAAAATATTGACGTATTTTGTAGGTTATGTTAATATTCTTTATGTACAAACCTTTTACTATTTTTAATTTTTTATTATTTTATCTAAAAAGGTTTGAACTAAATTTAACTTAATAGGAGGTCATTAAATGACAACATTTTTAATCGGAATTATAATTCTTGTTGTTGGTGGATATTTCTACGGAGCATACTGCGAAAAGACTTTTGGACCAGATGAAAGAGATACACCAGCGATTTCTAAAGCAGACGGAGTTGACTTCGTCGTAATGAAAAAGTGGAAGAAGGAGCATTCTGCGAAAAGACTTTTGGACCAGATGAAAGAGATACACCAGCGATTTCTAAAGCAGACGGAGTTGACTTCGTCGTAATGAAAAAGTGGAAGAACTCATTAATCGAATTACTAAATATTGCAGGAACAGGACCAATATTTGGACCTATTCAAGGCATTCTATTTGGACCTATTGCATTTATAACAATACCAGTTGGTTGTGTTTTAGCTGGTTCAATGCATGACTATTTCTCAGGAATGATTTCCATGAGAAACGGCGGAGCACAAATGCCTAAATTAATTAAAAAATATTTAGGAAATAATGTTATTAAAGTTTATAACGTTGTTTTATGGATATTGATGTTCTTGGTAGGAGTTGTTTTCGTTTATACACCTGGAGATTTAATTGTTACTCAGATTTTAAGCCAGGAAGCAGCAGTTACTAATCCAACAGTTTGGATTGTTTATGGATTAATATTTGTTTATTATTTAATAGCTACATTATTCCCTATTGATGCTATTATCGGAAGAATTTATCCTATATTCGGAGCATTCCTTATAGTTTCAGCAGTTGGAATTTTTGCAGGTATATTGATGGATGGTGGCGCAAGTCTTACTAATTTATCATTTTCAGGAATGTTTAGTCAACATCCAGGAAAATTACCATTTGTACCAGTATTCTTTATTACAGTTGCTTGCGGTATAATGTCAGGTTTCCATGCAACACAGGCTACATTGATTTCAAGAACAGTTAAGTCTGAAAAAGAAGGAAGAACTACTTTCTTTAATATGATGCTTGTTGAAGGCTTTATAGCAATGTGCTGGGCTGCAGGAGCAATGGTTCTATTTGGAAGAGGAACAGATCCTGCTACAGGTGCTACTTTAATGGTTGGTTTAGTTTCAAAAGAATTCTTAGGACCAATCGGTGGAATGATAGCAATTATAGGTGTTGTAGTATTACCTATCACTTCAGGTGATACAGCATTTAGATCTTTAAGACTAATGGTTGCTGAACAATTTAACATTAATCAACAGGTTTCTAAAAACAGAATCATCACTACAGCATGTTTATTTATTCCAGCAATAGTTGTATTATATTATGCAAAATTAAGTCCACAAGGCTTTAACATTTTATGGAGATACTTCGCATTTACAAATCAGTTTGTTGCAACATTTGCGTTAGGAACAATTTCTGTTTACTTGTATATAACTGGAAAGAATTACTTGGTATCATTATTACCTGGCATGTTCTATTTCTTCGTAACTTTAAGCTTTATTATCCACGCACCAATTGGATTGATGCTTGATCAAAGATTAGGATTAGAACCAACAAGCTATACAGCATCATATATTGTCGCTGCTGTTATGAGTTTAGGTTATGCATGGTTTGTGACTAAACATAGTAAATCACAAAAAGAACACATTATAAGTAATGTAATATCATAAGATTTGAACATAGGGCTGCTGTGGTAGCCCTTTTTTAATGCGAATTATTTGACCTCGCTAAACTTTACAAACAGTTAATATTTTGATACAATCTACTTATTACATATTTAGAAATAAAAAGATATCGGAGAGCAGATGATAAGAATTAAAAACTTGTTATTTAACAGGCTTGCATTGGTAGTTTTATTAATTCTTGTACAGATTATAACTATAATAATTATAATTTCGAGATTCAGTAATTATCTCGTTATTTTTAATACGATTTTTTCTGTTATAAGCATTTTGGCTGTTATATATATTTTAAATAGCAGAAGTGACCCAGCTTACAAGGTGGCTTGGATAATTCCTATCATGATTTTTCCAATCTTTGGTGGACTTTTTTATTTGATGGTAGGTGGAACCGGTTTAACAGGTAAAATGAAAAAAAGAATGTCACAAATCACAGAAAGAATGAAGGAATGTCTGCATCAGAATCAAGAAACCTTATATGACTTGAGACAGGAATGCAATGTAGCTTTTAATCAAAGTAAATATATTGAAAAATATACACTTTGTCCTGTATATAACAACTCATCTACTGAATTTTTACCTTCAGGAGAAGATTTTTTTGAACGTTTGTTAATGCAATTAAAGAGTGCGGAAAAATTCATATTCCTTGAATTTTTTATTATTGAAGAAGGAATTATGTGGAACACAATACTGGAGATACTCAAGGAAAAAGCTAATAAGGGTGTAGATGTTAGAATCATATATGATGATTTTGGCTGTTTGTCAAAGCTTCCTGCGGGGTACAATAAAAAATTAGAAAATATGGGAATTGAATGCTGTGTATTTAATCCGTTTATTCCAATTTTATCAGTAAGATTAAACAATAGAGACCACAGAAAAATTGTTGTTATAGACGGGAAAATTGCCTTTACCGGAGGGGCAAACTTAGCTGATGAATATATAAATAAACTGGAGAAATTTGGACACTGGAGAGACTGTGCAATAGAAATAAAAGGTGATGCGGTATGGAGTTTTACTGTTATGTTTCTGTCCATGTGGACATATTTAAGAAAATCAAAGGAAGATTATAACAAATTTAAGTCTGTAAATTCAACCAACTTAGATGAGTGTTATGGATATGTACAACCATTTGACGACAGCCCATTAGATGATGAGCATGTAAGTGAAGCAGTTTATTTAAATTTAATAAATCAAGCAGAAAAATATATTTATATAGAAACTCCATATTTAATAGCTGATAACAAAATGATGGTGGCATTATCTTTGGCTGCTAAAAGAGGAGTGGATGTAAGAATTCTTACTCCAAATATTCCTGATAAGAAATATGCATTTTCTGTTACACAGTCAAGCTATGAAGAGCTTTTGGAATCAGGAGTTTCTATTTACCAGTATACTCCTGGATTCAATCATGGAAAAACCTTTGTGGTAGATGATGTTTATGCAGTTGTAGGAACAATCAATCTTGATTACAGAAGCCTTTATTTGCACTTTGAATGTGGAGTTTGGATGTGCAATGCACAAAGTGTAGAACAAGTTAAAAACAGTACATTGATGGCTTTAGAAGTAAGTGAAAAAATTACTCTTGAACAAGTTAAGAATATTTCGAAAACAAAAAAAATAATAAGAACGGTATTAAAGATGCTAGCACCGTTAATGTAATATAAAAAGGATGTAATATGGAGAAAAACTTTAAATTCTATATAAAATTATTTTGGTCAACATTTTCTTTAAGTGCGTTTACCATTGGAGGCGGATATGTAATTGTTCCGCTTATGAGAAAAAAGTTTGTTGAAGAACTCAACTGGATTGAAGAAGAAGAAATGCTAAATTTAGTTGCGATATCACAATCAGCCCCTGGACCTATAGCCGTCAATACATCTATAATGGTAGGTTATAGGCTTGCAGGAGTATTTGGTTCCTTTGTTACAATTGTGGGAACAATTCTTCCGCCGTTGATAATTATTACCGTGATAGCTCAATTTTATACAGTCTTTAAAGAAAATAAAATAATTAATGCACTTTTATTGGGAATGAGGGCAGGAGTCGCTGCTGTAATATTAGATGTCATAATAAAAATGGTAAATGATATTATAAAAACTAAAAATAAAATATCTATTTTAATCATGATAATTGCATTACTAGCATCTGTTGTATTTGATATTAATGCGGCCCTTATCATTATTGTAAG
>JARBUP010000291.1 GCA_029239575.1 Bacillota bacterium | reverse complement strand
TGGTATTTTATTAATTGACAGCATAGATGCAAAAGATCAAATTATACTTGGAAAATTTATCAATAATATTGGTCAGACTATTTTAACAGCCGCCGCTCAGGAGCAAATAAATAATAAAAAGGAAAAATAAACCTCAAAGGACTTTAATCCTTTGAGGTTTTTATATAGATTATATTCCAAAGTGTCTGTTATCTATATTTTTTTGCTTACTTATTTATAAAAATGATTTTTCCAGTTCACGCAGTTCCTGCAAATTAATCATGCTGTTGAACGTAGGAAAATCGACCATCTTATCCAATGATGTTGAAGATGTATCATCATCTTTAATGCTGCTTAAGATATCGAGAACAGCTTTTGTAGCAGCATACAGCGGAGAAACAGGATAAATAGCTATTTTATAGCCTATGTCTTTTAACTCACTGTTTTTAAGTAACGGAGTCTTCCCTTTTTCAACCATGTTTGCAAGTAAAGGTGATTTTATACTTTCAGCAACCTTTTTCATTTCATCTACAGTTTGAGGTGCTTCAAGAAATATAATATCTGCTCCTGCCTTTTCATAAGCCATTGCCCTTTCAAGTGCATCTTCAAATCCATTGACAGCTCTTGCATCTGTTCTGGCTATTATACAAACATCCGAATCTTTTCTAGCAGCAACAGCTGCTTTAATCTTAGAAACCATTTCTTCTTTAGAAACTATTTCTTTCCCTTCCATATGACCGCATCGTTTTGGTGTAACCTGGTCTTCAAGCTGTATTGCAGCGACTCCAGCACGTTCATATTCCTGAACTGTACGCATAACATTTAAATTTCCTCCATAACCATTGTCTGCATCGGCTATTACAGGTATGTCGCCTGCTGCATCTACTATGTTTTTTGCAGCTGTGGCCATTTCAGTCAATGTAATTAATCCAATATCTGGTTTGCCTAATACACTTGCTGATACTCCATAACCAGTCATATACACTGCCTGAAAACCTGATTTGGCAATTAATTTTGCAGACCACGCATCATATGCACCGGGTGCTACTATTATTTTGTTTTCTGCTAACAGTCCTCTAAGTTTTTTTGCTGCTGTCATGATTATTCTCCTGAATATATAATTTATGAAGAAGATGAGATCCTTCACTATCGTTCAGGATGACAGAAATAGACTTTTTCAGTGGCCTACTGTATCATGCACCTAAAAGGCTATATTATTTTGCACATTTTTGTACATAATTAATTGGAACATTCATTCTCTTTGCTGTTTCTTCTATAGTAAGCCCGCTCATTATAAACCGTTTACATACTACGTTCATATTTTCACCGACCTCTAAAATATGCTTGTCTAAATCATAAAATCGAACAACTCTTTGCCCCCATGAATACTCAATAACAGGATGAACATATTCAATAAATTTAAGCTCATTTAATTTTTCAACAAAGCTGTCAAAATTATCTTCTTCAAAATATAGTTCAGCATCATTACCATTAAAAATTATTTCATTGTCCTGTTTATGAATAAATTCTTTCCAGCTTTCCTTTGTCTGCAAAGAAACACCGCCAGTTAAAGTGACATTAGCTCCGAAATCCAGAATAACCCTTAATCCCAAAACATCTTTATAGAATTTTTTGGATTTTTCAATATCATTTACAACCAATAAAGGACTTTTAAATTTCATGACAATCTCCTTTTTTTAGAATCTGGATTTCCTTTGATGTGTCATAGCATAGTACAAAAAGCTTGTTGCCGTGGAATTCAAACTGCTTAACTACATCAAGACCTAGTTTTCTTGAATGTGCTTGAAATGAACTTTGATTGTCTTGACTTATGTATGTTACTAAGATAGGGTATCTGTCTTTCATCAATTGTCTTGAACATTCAAATAAATTAGGCAACACCTCCGTGCCCCTATAGTCTTTATCTATACAGACTGGTCCATATTGATAGCAATTATCCACCGACAGAACAGTATCTTTATATTTAATGTTAGGAAGATCATTAATCATTGCATGAAATACCGGCCATGTTTCCCAAAACTGCCAAGATGCAGAATTGGCAAAACCAACAACCTTTTCTCCGTCACAAGCCACTACCAGACCCTTCTCTTCTTCTATTAATCTCTTCAGCTTATTCTCAGAAAAAAAGGTTCCAATAAAACCACCTGGCTTGTCTTCTTCACTGATTGAATCCTTGTGATATTTTTTCTCAAGCAAAATAATGCCAGGGATATCTTTTAATTCAGCACTTCGGTAGTTCATTTTCTCCTCCTTAAGATTTACAATATTGTTTTTTAAATTTATCTTTACATCAAAATATATCTGAAAACTCTATTTTTATTAGTTCTACCTTGTTGTCTGCTTGTCCTAACTTTTCTATAGTTTTTGATTCTTGTATTGTATTAGAAGGAAGTTCAAATTTAAATGTGCTGCCCTTTTCCAATTCGCTTTCTACGCAGATTGTGCCATTATGAAGGTCTACAATTGATTTTACAATTGCCAAACCAATACCGCTTCCTTCCGCATTTCTTGACAATGATTTATCTGCTTGATAGAATCTTTGGAAAATTAAATCCAAATGTATTTTATCCATGCCCGTTCCGTCATCTTTCACTGAGATCTCTACGGTATCTCCCTTATCCATGACATTAACATTTATTTCACCGTTATTATATGAAAACTTAATTGCATTGGAAATAAGATTAAGCATAACTCTGTCTATCTTATGCAAATCACATGCTATAATCTTTTCATCAACATTAGAATTAAATATTACTTTTAATTTTCTTGACTCTACATAATCTGAAACAGACAACACAATATTTCTAATTACGCTAACTATATTAACATTACATAAATCAAGTGTGAGCATTCCCGATTTGCTTTTTGACAAATCAACAATGTTGTTTATAATTTTTATCAGCCTATAACAATTTTTATTGACAATGTTATTATAATTGAACAGCTTTTCCTTATATTCTTCAATTTTATCATGGTTTAAATATATATTCATCATTTGATTAGCAGAAAATATAACATTTAATGGAGTTTTAAGTTCATGGGATACATTTGCATATATTTCATCTTGAATTTTTAAAACCTTCTCCATTTTTTTAATATTCATTTCTTCTTTTGTAACATCAATACCAATTATTACTACTTCTATTATTTCATTGTTAAGATCAAACAATGGCTGGTAAATCCATTTAATAAACAAATGTCCCTTTTCAACATAGTATCTTACTGTTTTTATGAAGCTTTCTTTATTAATTTTCAAATATTTTTTTATATTATCATCAATAATAAATAATCCATCATTAAAAGCATCAAATACATTATTATTTTTGTAAGTTAGAGAATTTAAATCCGGCACAATTTTGCTGAGCAAATCAATACCTTTATTATTTATGCTGATCAATTTAAATTCCGGATATGAATATCTTGCAAAACCTAAATCAAGATTATTAACAATTTTAGTCATAGTTTCATTTTGAGCTGTTATATATAAGCTTTTTTCATATTTTATTCTCTCGTTAATATCGTTGCTTAATGCTATACCAGCAATAAAGTTTCCTTCACTGTCATAAATAGGTGTGCCGCTCACTTCACGATAATCAATTTCATTGTTTTGCTTAAAAGCTACCTGCAAATTATGTATTATTTCTCCACGTATAACTCGATTAATAGGCCTGTCCTTATAATCTATTTGATTACCATTGATATCATATAAGTCTGCTTGTTTATAAAAAGCATCTGCATTATTTGCAGCTATATACTTAACTTTATGATTATTTCTTGCCATATTATTCATTTTGAGAAAATTTCCGCTAGAATCAAATATGAGCAAATCCTCATTAATGTTATCTATAATTGCTTCAAGCTCTTTATTTTGTTTTTCAATGAGCATTCTGCTGTTAACCCTATCAGTTACATCCTTTGCAAATTGTATTAAATATTTTATCTCACCTTTAATATAAACAGGAACTAAAGATAAGTCCTCATATAATTCTAAATCTGCATGGCGCGTTAACTTATATTCTTTTGAATGACATATCTTACCGCTTTTAATTACCTGTTGGTAAAATTCCTCATTCTCGCTTCCTTTATAATCAGGAATTATATTCTCAAGCCTTTTTCCGATAAATTCTCCAATGTTATCATATGGAATATTGTTTATAGATAAAAATGTTTTATTCATCTTCAATATTAGCAAGTCCGGAACACTGTAAATTGCTATACCTTGTTCTTCATCAAAGAAATAATTGTAAAAAAAAGCTATTGAATCTTCTAAACGCGAATTGTACTTTTCCTTTATAAAGAATATATTTTCATTTTTGTCCTCTATTTTTTCACAGGAATTAGTAACCTCTCTTGGTTCTAAATCTTTTGTAAACAAATAAAAGCTGTTAGTATTTTCATGATAAGGCTTCAGCTCAGTTTTCAACATAGTTTTAATTTCTTCAATAGATTTTCCTATCAATTCTTCCTTTAAAAATCCTGTCAGACTTTCAAATTGTTCATTGACTTCTACTAAAATGCCATTTTTTGTATGAAAGATTGCTCTTGGTAACCCTTTTTTCATTATATATTTCATACAGCACCCCCTTTTAGCTATAATATAATGATTAATCCTTTGTTTTCATACCATGATAGCAATGGTAATTTATATAACAGTTATATTCTTATTAATCCAATCAAGAACAGGACCTTTTGCCTGATTGGATGTTATTGGATTCTTCATATCTGTTTGTATAAA
>JARBUP010000290.1 GCA_029239575.1 Bacillota bacterium | reverse complement strand
GAAGGAATATAAGAAATAGGGTCATGACATGGGCACATTTCTGTTACAACATCAGGAATAAAGTTTTTAGCTAATGCTTCTTCGAAAATATCTGCAGCATTACCAACAACGCCTATACCGATAGGTTCATCTTTAGCAATATGTTTTTTTGCTATTTCAATTGCTTCATCCAAGCTTCTAACCATTACATCCATGTAATTTTTATCAATTCTTCTTTGGATTACTCTTTCATCTGCATCAACTAATATAACTACAGCTCCATGCATTTTACCAGCCCAAGTTTGGTTTCCACCCATACCGCCGGCACCAGCTGTCAATAAAATTTTCCCATGCATGTCATTTTCCCAGCCTTTTTTAATAGTAATAGCTGATAATGTTTCATATGTTCCTTGGATAACTCCTTGTGTTCCTATATATTCCCATGGAGCTGCCGTATATTGAGCAAATATAGTCAAGTTTTTATCTTGTAAATCGTAAAAAGTTTCCCAATTAGCTTTCATTATATTTGTAGTTGCCATTACAACTCTTGGAGCTAATTTATGAGTTTTAAATATAGCAACAGGCATACCTGATTGTACAACCAATGTTTCATCGTCTTCGAGATCTTTTAAAGATTGTACTATTGCATGATATGATTCCCAGTTTCTTGCACATTTGCCATTTCCGCCGTAGATTACTAATTGCTCTGGAATTTCAGCGTTTTCCATATTATTTTCTAACATTCTTAAAATAGTTTCTTGTTTCCAACCTTTACATCTAAGAGTGCTTCCTCTTTGAGCTTTTACTGAATATAAAATCTCTGCATTTGCCATTTTAAAATCCTCCAAAATTATTTATTTAAGTGATTTTATATAAAGCAAATATCATGCCAACATTAAATAAATAAAATCCATTGATTTTTTAGCGTTTTATATGCAAATGTTTTTTTATATATTTTTATAAAGTGTATAATTTTTATACTTATGCTTTATTTAATGATTACAGTCTTTTAAAATACTGTGTTACAGCCTTTTGTATAAAAATAGTCCTAGTGAAAAATTTTTTACACTAGGACCTATTATATATTTGATTTTAACTTATTATTATCTTTTTATTTTTAAAATTTTTCTTGCTTCGTCTGGAGATGCTATTTCACGCCCAAATTCACGTGCTATTTTTACTGTTCTTTCAACAAAGTGCACATTTTTACCAAATCTTCCGTTTCTATAAAAAATATTATCTTCTAGTCCGACTCTTACGTGTCCACCTAAACTAACGCCTTGAAAAATTGTAAACATTTGATTTTTTCCAACACCAGTTATACTCCATAAACTATCTTTAGGAATTGTGTTTAATAAGTATGCCAGTTGATTAAATGCAGCTGGCTGACAATTTTTAAAACCCATAATAAAATTAAAAAATAAAGGATCTTTTAATAAGCCTTTTTCTTTAAGTTCAATAGCTTGTTGTATCATGTTTATTTCATAAATTTCAAGTTCAGGTTTAATTTGTCTTTCTTTCATTTCTTTTGCTAGTTTTTCTATGAAGTCTGGCGCATTTTGATAAACCATTTCTTCAAAATTTACAGAACCTGGTGTTAATGAAGCACTTTCAGGATTTAATTTCAATCCTTGAGTACGGCTATCATAATCTTTTCCTGCTCTTCCGCCTGTTGATATCTGTATAATTATTTTAGGACAAAGTTCCTTAATTTTCTCTACTGTTTCTGCATATCTAACAAAATCATGAGTTTTGTTTCCGCTTTTATCCCTTGCATGTATATGAACAATGGATGCTCCTGCATCATAGCATTCTTTAACATCTTTCGCGATTTCACTAGGTGTAAGTGGTATATACGGAGTGTCTGATTTAGTATATATTGAACCAGTCGGAGCTACTGTAATTATTAATTTTGACATATCTCCCTCCAATTTAATTAACGCTTTAATAATTAACATATTGTATCATAGAATTATGCAATATGAAATATTTTTTTCTTTTAATTCATATTTTTTATATTTAACTTTAAAAAACTACTATTTTTATTAGATTTAAGAATACATTCACATTTTTTTAAAATATTTATGCAATTTTAACTATACCTTAAAATTCTTAACATCAAATTTTAATAGTTATTTATTGCATGAAAATATAGTGAACTATTAAACATAATAGATTTTATTATTGTTTCTATAAAATATTTTTAATGTTATAACATAAATTTTTAAATATTATAACACTATTTGACACTTTTTCCTTAATTATTTTTTATTTTATTGATTTTATCTATAAATATTTCAGCCATAATCTTTTGACCTTCTTGGTTTAAGTGTAAACCGTCCATATATATACTTTCATTTAATAATTTAGCTTTTGTTTCTATTTCTGAATTAAAGTCTATGTAATTAACACCGAATGTTTTGCAAAACCCTATAATCCATGATTTATATTTTTCCATTTCTGATGATATTTTATTAAAATCAGTAAATTCTGCCCAATCTTTTCTAATGTTTTTTATATCAACTTTTGAAGGTATGCCTATTATGGGCATTAATAATTTTCCAAAAGATTGATGTACCATTGACATAATATTTGCTTGCACAACTCCTAAGGTCGCTCCTGCTATTAAATCATTAGTACCACCCATTATAAAAACAACATCAGGTTTTTTAATAATTACAGAGTCGTTAAATCTGCTAAGCATTCCACCTGTTGTATCACCATTTATTCCTTCATTAATTATATCAACACTTAATTTGTCTTTTGCTATGTTTGTCCATATATTTGACCTGCTTATTCCAAAACCATATGTTAAACTATCACCTATGCAAATTATTTTCATATCTACTCCAAAGTTTTCTAATAATATATTGAAATTTATTATATACTCCTACTTGAAAATCGTCAATATAATGAAATTAACGTATTTTATAAAAATCAAACCTATAAATAATTAAATTTATAGGCCTATATTATTTATTATTAAATTTTATTTACTTCATCCGAAGAATCCGTACCTTGTGAAAAATCAATAATTTCTGATTGTGATAATATTTGACCATTTTCAAATTCAGCAATTTCATCATCATCAACACCTTCACCTTCAGGCATTTGACTAACATCTGTATCAGTTTTATCTTTATCATTTTTATTTATTTTAGGGTAATATCCATTTTTATCAACAACTCTTTGTCTTGAAAATGGTGACAAGCTACCTTCTTTTAAATTATATTTTTCTATTAATTTTGGATCAATTAAAACTAATTCATTATCTGTTTGTAAATACAACTCTTTCATAATTTCCTCCATAATATTCTTAAGTTATTATTTATAACTTTTTGGGTGGTAATTATATTATGTGCTTAATTATCCAGTTAAATACATCATCATATACAGTTTTTCTATGTATTTCATTAAGAAGTTCATGCCTAAAATTTTTATAAATCTTTAAAGAAACATCATTCATACCTATATTTTTATAAGATTCATAAACTTTTTGAACTTGCTTTCCAAAACCACCAACAGGATCATTTTCACCTGAAACTATAAAAACAGGTAAATTTTTTGGTATTTTATTAATATTTTTTTTATCATATAATGAAAGAATTCCTTTAAACATATTGTTATATGCATTTAAAGTAAAAATAAAATTAATTTTA
>JARBUP010000040.1 GCA_029239575.1 Bacillota bacterium | reverse complement strand
ATGATGCCACTTTTATTATTTATAGGAATTGGAGCAATGATAGATTTCGGACCTCTTCTTTCTAACCCAAGATTATTGTTGTTTGGTGCAGCAGCACAGTTTGGTATCTTTGCTACAATTACTATAGCAGCGTTATTAAATTTCCCTATACAAGATGCAGCTTCAATTGGAATAATTGGTGCAGCTGATGGTCCTACATCAATATTGGTTTCTCAAGTTTTAAAAAGCAATTATATTGGACCTATAGCAGTAGCAGCTTATTCATATATGGCATTGGTTCCAATTATACAACCAATTGCAATTAAAATGGTTACTACAAAAAAAGATCGTCAAATTAGAATGAAATATAACCCGAAATCTGTTACAAGAATGACAAGACTTATATTCCCAATAGCAGTTACAATAATAGCTGGTCTTGTAGCTCCTGCATCAATATCATTAGTTGGTTTCTTAATGTTTGGAAACTTAATAAGAGAATGCGGAGTTTTAAGAGCATTATCTGAAACAGCTCAAAAGGATCTTGTAAACTTAATTACATTATTATTAGGTCTTACAATTTCAGCAACTATGACAGCAGAAGCATTTATTTCTTTAAACACTGCTTTAATCATGGGACTTGGACTTTTAGCATTTGTATTCGACTCAATAGCAGGATGTTTATTTGCTAAATTCTTGAATATATTCTTGAAAGAAAAAATAAATCCAATGGTTGGTGCAGCAGGAATTTCAGCATTCCCTATGTCATCAAGAGTTATTCAAAAAATGGGTCTTGAAGAAGATTCACAAAACCACTTGTTAATGCATGCAGTTGGCGCTAACGTATCTGGTCAGATAGCATCTGTTATAGCCGGCGGAGTTATAATAGGTTTAGTACCAGGATTGATGTAGGAGGAAATAAAATGGGCGAAACAGTAATTAAATCATTAGAACTTATGGGTTTGGGCATGGCTGCAATATTCATAGTTATGATAATGTTATATGGTGTTGTTAATGCACTTTTAAAATTTACAAAAAATTAAAAAATAAAATATATTTTGAGGGATAGTATAATGGCTATAAACATTTATGTTAATAAAAGAAGATTAATTGCTTTTATAATGTTTATAGTCATTTTCTTTTCTATTTTAAGTTTTGAACATATTTATTACAGCAATAAAAATATTATAAGTAATAATTTTGACAACTTTTTTAACAGTTATTATATACCTGAAGAAATTTTAAATTTAAATGAAGAAAAATCCAGAGCTGAAATGCTTAATTTTCGCTCGCAAAAATATTATAGAAATTTTGTTTCGAATTTCTTTTATGGAAATACTGAAATGAGTTTTTATGATGTAAATAGAAATAGAAATCAAAACACTGCTGGTTTAAATAGTATATTTATTATTTATGACATCAGTGTTTTTATTGTATTATATATTCACAAAAAGGATGGAAAAATTTAGGCCTATGTAGTATGATATAATAAAGATACTAAAAAAAAGACTGACGTCTTTGTTTTCAGTATTTTTATTGAATCGTTGTGATGCAAGACTTATGTCTTGCTTTATGATATAATAGTTATTTTATAAAATTACGTAGGAGGAATAATAATTGAGAACTAACAAAAATATGTACATCTTTGTTGCGGTTTTTATAGTTGCAATTACATTAATATCCATATTCGGTATTAATGCAGGACCACTTAAAATCAAGGGTGTAGAAGACATGAGATTTGGTATCGACATAAGAGGCGGGGTTGAAGCTATTTTTGAACCTGAAAACTTAGATAGAATGCCAACAGATGCAGAATTAGAATCTGCAAAAATAATTATGGAAACAAGACTTGACTCCCAAAATATAATGGACAGGGAAGTTGCAATTGATAAAAACAATAAGCAAATAATAATACGCTTTCCATGGAAATCAGATGAAGCTGACTTCAATCCACAAAAAGCGATTGCAGAGTTAGGTGAAACTGCAAAGTTAACATTTAGGGATACACAAGGAAATATTTTAGTAGAAGGTAAGGATGTTGTAGAAAGTATAGTTCAAGTTGACAGGGATAATAATCAACCTGTAGTAACATTAAAATTCAACTCAGAAGGAACAAAACTTTTTGCAGATGCAACAACTAAATTAGTAAACCAGCCCATATCAATTTATATGGATGAAACTTTAATTTCAGCTCCAACTGTAAATGAACCAATAACAGGAGGAGAATCTATTATATCAAATATAGGAAGCTTAGAAGAAGCTACAGATTTAGCTAACAAAATAAATTCAGGAGCACTTCCATTTTCACTTGTATCAAAAAACCACAGCACTATTACACCAACACTTGGTTTAGGTGCTCTTGACGTAATGGTTAAAGCAGGATTAACAGCATTTGTTCTTGTATGTTTGTTCATGCTTGTGTATTACAGATTATTAGGGGTAGTAGCTTGTTTTGCTTTAGTTTTGCAGCTAGCAGTTCAGCTTTTAGCTTTATCAATTCCTCAAATGACATTAACATTACCTGGTATTGCCGGTATAATTTTGTCAATAGGTATGGGAGTTGATGCTAATGTTATTGTTTCTGAAAGAATTAAAGAAGAATTAAGAGAAGGAAAAACTCTTGGTGGTTCAATAGATACTGGATATCATAGGGCGTTTTCAGCAGTTTTTGATGGTAATGTAACAAGTATTGCAACATCTATAATTCTGATGATATTTGGAACAGGTTCTATGTTATCATTTGGTTATACTTTAATGGTTGGATGTATTTTAAACTTTGTATCAGGAATTACTGCATCAAAACTTATGACAAAATCTTTGAGTATGAACAATTCATTTAGGAAAAAAAGCTTTTATGGCATAAAGGAGGCAATATAATGATTAATTTTTATAATAAAAGGAAAATATTCTTTACTATTTCCGCAGTTATTATGTTGCTTGGAATTGCATCAGTATTTATAAACGGAGTTAATTTGTCCATACAATTTAAAGGTGGAGCTATAATAAAATATTCTCTTGAAGGTGATATAAACACTGAAGAAGTACAAGATGTTGCTTCAACAACTTTGGGAAGAAATACAGAAGCTCAAATAACAGAAGACATGGCTACAAAAAGCAAAAAAGTTGTTTTGAATCTTTCAGGTAATGAAGGTTTAGAAGCAAGTGAACAAGAAAAATTAGATGCAGCTTTAAAAGAGAAATTTCCTAATTCTAATTTAGCATTATCTGAATCAAATGTAGTTGAACCTTTTATAGGTAAAAAAGCATTAACAAATGGGTTAATAGCTATAGTTTTATCAGCTATTTTCATAATATTATATGTAAGATTCAGATTCAAGAAAATATCTGGACTTTCTGCAGGGGTTGTAGGTTTAATTGCATTGGTTCATGATTGTTTAGTTGTTTTCTTTACATTTACAATGTTTAATATTCCTATTAATGATTCATTTATAGCAGTAACTTTAACTATAATTGGTTATTCAATAAATGATACAATAGTTATTTATGACAGAATAAGAGAAAATAAACCTCGTTATGAAAGAAAGTCTTTTGAAGAATTAGTTAATGTAAGCATTAATCAATCTTTAACTCGTTCAATCAATACAAGTATTGCAACTGCAGCTAGCGTTTTAATAGTATGTATATTTGCATTTGTTTACAACATAGATTCTATAAAATCTTTTGCTTTACCTATGCTAATAGGTATAATAAGCGGTTGCTATTCAACTGTTTGTTTAGCTGGACCTATGCTTGTAATGTGGCATAAAAAAACAGAAAAAACAGCTTAGAAGATTTTATATGGAAATAAATATAAATTAAATGGAGGTTTTTTATGAAAGAGTATATTTGTTCAAGATTAGTTAAATCAGAAGATTTAAATCACCATGGAACATTGTTTGCAGGTAGAACTGCAGAATGGTTTGTAGAATCAGCTTTTATAGCTGCAGCTACTACTATAGGAGATCCTAAAAATATAGTTTGCTTAAATATACATGGTCTAGTTTTTAAATGCCCTGTTAATAAAGGTGATATTATAACATTTACTAGCAGAATTGCTCACTTGGGCAAAACAAGCATAGTTGTACACTGTGAAGTTTATTCTGAAATGAAAGCTATGATGCCAGTTGATGGGTACCTTACATTTATATCCATAGATGATGATGGTAATAAAAAACCTCATGGTTTAATATTGGATGAACCTAAGGATGAAAAGGAAGCTTTAATAAGAGAAAAAGCTAAAAATTTAAGATAAGCATTATTTTCGTCATCCTGAGTGAAAGCGAAGGAACTTGTTATTTCAAATAATAAATAGATTCTTCACTTCGTTCAGAATGACACTTTATGGTTTTTTTTATAGTCTTGCCAGAATAATTTATTCTGGTTTTTTTACTTTATAGGAAAGTTTTACTTTCCTATAAGGCAAAAATAGGGGTGAAGGGGAAGAATTACCCTCCGTTGTAAGGAGCAGGCTGTGAAACAGCCGTGGTCGGGAACCATAGGGTTCCATAGCGAAAGCATCGAAGATGGTTTTTACATTTTTTTACAAATAACACCATTTTTTATTTATATATTACGAATGTTATAATTACTATCCAAAAATAAAAAGATCCTTCGAAATTGCTCAGGATGACAAGCTTCAGAGATTTAAATTATTGGGTTAACCCCCCTGGTTATAACATTATATTAGACAAAATTAAATAGCTGTGATAAAATATAAACAATCGAATATAATTATAATTGAGGGCTTAAATAGGGAACATTAAGGAACATTTATGAAAAAAATAACTAAAGTAGAATATCAAAAGAAAAATAAAGACCGAGTAAATATATATTTAGATGATGAGTTTGCTTTTGGACTTGATTTAAATACTATGATTAAATATTCTTTGTCAAAAAATATGGAATTGGATGATGACTTTATTTCAGAAATTTTAATAACAGATAATGAAAAAAAGGCATTTAATTATGCAATTTCTATTTTGGGCAGATCTCCTAAAAGTGAAAAAGAAATAAGAGATAAGCTGACAGAAAAAGGATATGAAAAAGAAACAATCGATAATATAATTCATAAGCTTAAAATAAATAAATATATTGACGATGAAAATTACAGCGAATTATTTATTCGCGATAAAATAAATATATCTAAATACGGAAAGCGAAAAATCCAAGAAAGACTATATCAAAAGGGAATTGATAAAGAAATAATTCAGGATAAGCTAAAAGATATTTCTAATGAAGATGAAATACAAAGAGCTATGGAGTTAGCTGAAAAAAAATTAAGAACTTTGACAAAAGAAGAACCATTAAAAAGAAAAATGAAAATATATAATTATTTATTAAACAAAGGTTTTGAGTATGAAACGATAAAAAAGGCAGTTTCAAATATACTCAAATCTGATTTTGAGGATGATTGTTATTAACAGAAATGGGGGTATTTAATGGAGAAATATTTAGAGTATATATCTACGGCGGCTTTAAAATTTCTAATAATACATAAGGATACTGAAGAAGTTGATTTAAAGATAATTTTTGCAAATAAATCAGTGGAGTCTATATTAGATGTACCCGTTAATGCTTTAATCAATAAAAATATGACTGATGTATTTCCGAATTTAAATAAGTCAGTTTTTAATTGGACTAAAATAATTTCAGAAGCAGCAATGACAAATGAATCTAAAATAATTGAGCAATATTTTGACGTTTTTGAAAAACATTTAAAATTGAATGTATTTGGATATAATGACCATGATGATAGCTTTTTTGCCGTAATATCTGATCAAACAGAAAAAAAGGAAATAAAAAGAGAAATACTTGGTAGGGATATTCAGATTAAACATCTTGAAAATGAATTAAAAGAAAGATCAAATTTAGATCCTATTACTAAGCTTCATAACTTTCAATACATAATACATTGTTTAAAAAACAGTATTGATAGTTATAATGATGAAGGTGAAAAATTTTGTTTAATGATGCTGGATATAGATAATTTTAGTGAAATAAACTTTAATTTTGGTTTTAAATTAGGGGATACAGTGCTTCAAAATGTTGCATTTTTAATAAGTACAATAATAAGAAAAATTGATGTTGCAGCAAGAATAGGAAGCGATAAGTTTTTAATAATTTTTAACAACATGGATTATGAAATCGCAAAAATCATGATAGATAAAATAAAGCAGGAAATAAAAAAACGCTCCATAAAATTAGATGATACAGTTATAAGCGTTAGCGGTTCATTATTGGAATATAATGGTGAATCCATTGAAGAATTAATGAATGAATCAGAAATGAAACTTTCTAAAGCTAAAACAATGGGCAAGGGTATAATAATATCATAAAAAATAAAATAAGCACTGGTGTATTATCTAACCAGTGCTTTTATTTAGTAATGAAATACTTTGCTTAAGTTCAAAACTCCTGCACCTTGGTCCACGGATGTGGCCTTTATTTTTGAACATGAATTCATTAGAATTCTTTTAATGTCAAAGTGGTTGTAATTTGAATTTTCATTTAAAAGTAGCGCTGCAACTCCAGAAACCATTGGGGCTGACATAGAAGTTCCGCTAAGAGTTGTATAACTGTTTAAATTTGTATTGGATAGGGACATGATGTCAACACCAGGAGCTAACAAATCTGGTTTTTTAATTCTGTCCAAAGTTGGACCGCGACTTGAAAAGTCTGCAATTTTGAAATTTTGGTTTATATCATTTGTTCTGTTATCATTTAGTGCACCTACTGAGATTACATATCTGCCAGTTGCGGGTGATAATATGGTGCTTCTCAAAGGACCTGAATTTCCTACAGCTGCAATAACAATCATATTGTTTTCAATTGCTAAGTTAGCTGCTCTTACTAATGGATCTCTTCTTTCTCTATATTGAGCTATAGCTCCTAAAGATAAATTTATAATTTTAGTATTATAAACCTCCTTTGTTTTAATAATCCATTGAATAGCAGATAAAATATCTGAAGTTTTACCATTTCCCTTTTCATCTAAAACCTTTATAGACAAAATATTTACTTCCGGTGCAATACCTTTATATTTACCTTTTGATGAATATCCGGAAGATCCAAGAATTCCTGCACAATGAGTACCATGTCCATTGTCATCATATGCGTTTAACTTTTCATATACAAAATCTTTAAATCCTACTATTCTGTTTGTAGGATAAACTAAATCAGTATGAGGTGCTACGCCTGTATCTATTATGGCAACAGTAACACCCTTTCCAGTATAGTTTGTATTTATAATATTATCCGCTCCGATAGTTTTTCTTGCTATATCCATAACTGCAAAAACTCTTGAATCATAACTTATATATTCAACATCAGGGTCACGTTCTACTTCAAGAATTGCAGAAACACACATTTCGCAGGCACAACCGTTAACAATAGGAAGTTCGTAATTTAGTTTATTTGACATATTAGATAATGCTGTAAGTTTTCCTTCAGGCATTCTCTTATTGTTTTTATAGGATACAATTATGGGTAAAATATTATCGTTATTAGAGTGCATCCTATCTTGAAGAATAGGACAAAGTTTATTGGTGTTTGAATTTTTTTTCATTTTTATTCACCTTCCTAAATTAATTTATGCGTGAAAATAAATAAGGTGTGCATTTTTAAAAAACATGATATAATTATCCATATATAATATTAAGACATTGGTTAAGAGGTGAGTTTATGCCAAAAATATTAGTAGTTGACGATGAAAGACCTATTGCAGAAATAATTAAATATAATTTACAAAAAGAAGGTTTTGAGGTTCAGACTGTATATGATGGTGAAGATGCTATAAAAATGGTACATCAAATGAAACCTGATTTATTAATTCTTGATGTAATGCTTCCAAGAAAAAATGGTTTTGAAATTCTTAAAGAAATTCGAATGGAATATGTTATGCCTGTAATCATGCTTACTGCTAAAGAAGCTGAAGAAGATAAAATTTTAGGGTTAGAATTAGGTGCCGATGATTACATAACAAAACCATTTAGCAATAAGGAAGTAGTTGCAAGAGTTAAAGCAAATTTAAGAAGAGTTAAACTCTCAAAAGTAGAAGAAGAAATGAAATCCAAAATAGTTAGTGCGGGGAATTTAACTATAGATTTAAATACTTATGAAGTTAGCAAAAATGATGAAATTATAGATTTAACAAATAGAGAATTTGACTTGTTGAAATATTTATTTCAAAATGCAGGGAGAGTTTTTAACAGGGAACATTTGCTAAAAGAAGTTTGGAGTTATGATTTTGGAGATCTTAGAACAGTTGATGTAACTGTTAGAAGATTGAGAGAAAAAATTGAAACCGAAGAAGACAAATACATAATTACAAAACGAGGATTGGGATATTATTTTAAAAGCAAATAATGAGGGGACATATGTTTAAAAGTATTAGGTGGAGATTTATTTTAATTTATTTTTTGCTTGTTTTTCTAGCAATGTCAATAGTGGGAATGTTTATAATGACAAAGCTTCAACAAATTCAAGTGGATATGAGTTCTAAAAACATGGAAGCACGGATTAAATCAATTCTTGCTTCTTCTACTGCGCTTCAGGAAGATGATTGGAAGCAAGTAACAGGCGAAATACATAACAGTATTAACAATGGTATTCAAATTGGTTATGATGAAAACATTTATGTAATATTAAATGATGACAAAAAAACTATAATAGCAGGAAGTATAGAAGGAACTGAAGGACAGAGCGCATATAACTTAAATAAAATAAACAGTTATATTTTAACAAAGTCTTTAGAAGGAAATGTAGAATCAATAGTACCAAAAGAACTGTATGATAATTCAACAGTAGTAAACAATCATATGTCATATCCTGTTTACGAAAATGTGAACGGTGGAGGAGATTTAAAAGGATTTATTTATCTTACTAATAATATAGAATATATATATGAAACAATAAATGAATCAAAAAAAATAATTACTCAAGCAACAGTTATAGCACTTTTATTAACTGTACTTTTAGGGCTTGTTCTTGCAAGAACCATAACAGGACCTATAAAAGATTTAACAGTTAAAGCAAAACTTATGTCACAAGGGGATTTTGAACAAAAAGTTGAAGTAAAGTCAAATGATGAAATAGGGCAGTTAGGCAGTATGTTTAACTATTTAATAGATGAACTTAAAAAGACAGTTTCAAATTTACAACAGGAAAAAAGCAAAATGGAAACAACATTTAAATATATGGCGGATGGTGTATTAACAGTGGATATTATTGGTAACATCATTCATGCAAATCCCGTTGCAAGGCAAATTATTGCTCTTACTGATGATGGGGAAAATTATGATGTTGTAATTTCTCAAATTTGCAAAAGTATAAGTTTATTAAATTTAAAGCAAAAAAACTTCCACGGTTCAGATATTTTAGAACAAAATGGACAAACATACAAAGTGGATTATGAGCCTTTCATGAACAATAAAAATGAAATAGGCGGAGTTATACTGTTATTTAAAAATGTAACAGAACAGTTTAGATTAGAAAAAATGCAAAAAGAATTTGTGGCCAATGTATCCCATGAATTAAAAACACCTATAACAACTATAAAAAGTTATACAGAAACGTTGCTTGATGGAGCTTTAAGTGAAAAAACAATAGCAGAAGATTTCTTAACTGTTATTAACTCAGAAAGTGATAGGATGTCAAGGTTAGTAAGTGATTTATTAAAACTTTCTAAAATGGATTTTGAACAAGCAAATTGGAAACAGGAAAAAATAGATGTAAAAAAAATGTTAATAGATGCTTGTAAAAAACTAAACATCCATGCAAAAAATAAAAATATTGAAATACATATGGGAAATATACCTGATGATATGAACATAAAGTTTGATAAAGATGGATTTGAGCAAATAATCCTTAATATAGCAGGAAATGCAATTAAATATACTCAGGATTATGGAAATGTATGGGTAAGTGCAAATAAAGAAAATAAAAACATTATAATAAGCATAAAAGATGATGGTATTGGCATACCAAAAGAAGATATAAATAGGATTTTCGACAGGTTTTACAGAGTTGACAAAGCAAGAACAAGAGAAATGGGTGGTACTGGGTTAGGGCTTTCCATAGCAAAGCAAATTGCAGAATCACATAACAGTAAATTATTAGTTGAAAGTGAAGTCCAAAAAGGAACAGAAATCAAAATAATAATACCTGAATATGAAGTATATGAAGTATTTGAAGTTTGACATTTGCAGAGGTCAATATGATAAATAATAAAATTAAAAATGTAATATTGCTTATTTCAGTTTTAGTATGTATTGTTTTAAGCAGCAGAATTTGGCTTCAGCTTCCTAATTTCTTAAACTATGATTCTGAAAAAAAAGAAATGGTTAAAGAAACAGAATTAAAACTGGATATTTGGAGCTTAGTTAAACCTGTAAAAGCAGTTATTAAATTCAATGAAAACTATACAATTTTATATTCAGCAGAAGATAAGGAATTATGGAAAAAAACTGTTGAAATAATTGATAAAGGATTAAGCAGCAAAAGTGAAAAAATAAATATTTCTAACTCAGCAGCATTTCCTATGAATTATTTTAAATTTGATTTTGCAACAAGCATTCCTATTGAAATATTTGAAAAACAAATGGAAATAAATAATGTACAATTAAATGATGCAATTCCAACTATCAAAAATATAATATTAGATTTAGATAATAAAAATACTATATATTTTTATGATGGTAAAGATACTATAAAGGTTGAAAGTGATGAATTAAACACAGAAGAAGTTGCAAAAATTATAAAAGAAATAGATTATAGTAAATATCCTAAATATTCAACAAATGAAAAAATAGGGGACCAAACTATAAAAATACCTGTTCCATTAGAAACAACGGTAAAAAATCCTATTTTTGTTCAGTCAGAACTTGATGTGTTTGATACTGATGGAATCAATAAAATAGCAAAAGATTATTTTAAGAATGATTATGATTATGTACGAAAAGCTGTGGAAGTAAGCGGAAACAGAGTGTTTATGTACAGGACGGAAAAAGTTCTAAAAATAAATTCAGAGGGACAATTAGATTTTTATGATTCAAATATAGAATTGGGCAATAATATTGGTGAATATGAATCATTAGTTACTGCTTTAAATTTTACAGAGGATTTTTTAGGATTTCCTAAGGATGGTTATTTAAGCAATATTGAAACTGTTCAATACGAAGGGAATTTTGGATATAGGTTTATTTTTTCTTATAAATTACAAGATAGACCTTTGCTCTTTAGTCGTGTAAGGCCAAATGCAGCATTGCAAATTGATGTAGTAGGAAATAAAGTTGTTTCATATAAAAGGTTTATAAGAGACATAGATGAAACGCAAAAAGATAAAATGCTGAATTATGAAATTTTGCCTGCTGTAAAAGTAATTGAGAAAAATATGCAAACTGAAATAGCAGCAAATAATTTATTAGAGCTTAAACCTATAAAGGCAGAAAAAATTAAAGATATCAATAATATTTATTTAGGTTATTTTGATTTATCGAGGATTTCAAAAGAACAGGTTTTAAGAGTTGTTTGGGTTATTGAAATGAAGGATAAAACATATATTTTCAATGCAATAACAGGAGCATTGATTGAAGAGTGGTGATAAAGTGGATTGGAACAAATCTAATACGATACTTATTATAGCATTTGTAATTATTAATATTTTCCTTTTTACGACGGATTATAATACAAAGGCTGATAATGAATTAAGTGTATATGAAGATAAAAATTTTATTGAAAATGTAAAAATGCAGTTAAATAGTAAAAATATAAAAATAGAAACTGATGTACCTAAAGAAACATATACGTTGCCAGTATTAGAAACCGAATATGAAATAATAGAAATTAATGATGAATTAGTTCAAAATTATTTAGGTGCAAATATTAAATCATCCAAGGATGTTTTAGTTTATAATAATAATCAAGGAGAAACTCTTGAAATAGTTGATGGAAAAAGAATTGTTTATACAATAAGACAAAAAATTTCATCAAATGTAGATGATTTTAATGATGAAGTTGTAAATAATGCAATTAATGAATTTCTTCAAAATAAAAAGATAAGTAAAGAAGGATTTATTAATACAGAGAATTATATTTACAGTGATTACCAAATTGCAACTTATGCTCAAAAATACAACGAATTGAGCTTGGAAAATTCATACATGAGTTTTTATGTAGATAAAGAAGGAATATATAAATTCGAAATGCAAAAAATAAGTTCTGTAATGGAAATAAAGGCAAAAGTCCATACAATATCTTCTTATGAAGCATTATTAAGGTTAATGGCATATGATGAAATTAAAAACAAAAATATAATTGGAATTAAAATGACTTATTATAGTTTGGAAAATGATAATTGGAAGTACATTACAAGAATTAATGCAGATCCAACTTGGAAAGTAATATTCTCAGACGGCACGCATATACTTTTGTCTTCATTTGATTAAAAATTTTATAATTAAAAATGGATATTCGTCCAATTTATTCATTGAATAAATTGGATAAATAGTATATTATATTGTATGCTATAAAATATTTTTGATAGTAAAAGCAATTTGGCAATAAATAAAAACATACATATAATGATAAAAATAGATATACTTGAGAGGATATAATATGTCAAAATTTTTAATAGAAGGCGGAACAAAATTAAAAGGTAAAGTAAATATAGGCGGTTTTAAAAATGCTGCTGTTGCAATAATTCCTGCTGCTATAATGTGCCCAGGAAAATGCATTATTCAAAATGTGCCAAGAATTAATGATGTTAATGTTTTTGAAGAAATACTAACTGAATTAGGAGCAGTAGTTGAATTTTTAGACGAATCAACTATGTCAATTGATTCATCTAATATAAAAAGCTGCTATTTAGAAAATGGACTATCAAAAAAAATGAGAGCTTCATATTATTTATTAGGAGCTGGTTTAGGAAGATTTAAGCAATCATCAACTTTAATGCCCGGTGGATGTGATATCGGTGAAAGACCAATAGATCTTCATAAAAAAGGATTTGAAGCTTTAGGAGCTACAGTTGATGTTTCAGAAGATGGAAGAGTTATAGTAAAAGCAGATAAACTTGTTGGTGCTAAAATATATTTAGATAAAGTCAGCGTAGGAGCTACAATTAATATAATGCTTGCAGCAGTATATGCTGAAGGTAAAACTATAATAGAAAATGCAGCAAAAGAACCACATATAGTTGATACTGCAAACTTTTTAAATGCAATGGGTGCAAATATTAAAGGTGCAGGAACTGATACTATAAGAATTAATGGTGTTGAAGAATTAGTAGGCTGCACATACAGAGTAATTCCTGATCAAATAGAAGCAGGAACATATATGATTGCAGCAGCAGCTACAAAAGGTGATATAATAATAGATGATATTATTCCAAAGCATATGGAGCCTATAACAGCTAAGTTAAAAGAAATGGGTATGGGTATAGAAGAATACGGAGATTCCATGCGTGTTTTTTATGAAAAAGAATTGATACCGGTAAATATTCAAACACTTCCTTATCCAGGATTTCCTACAGATTTGCAACAACCAATGGCTGTTTTATTAGCAATATTAAATGGAGAAAGCTTAGTAGTTGAAGGAGTATCCGAAGATAGATTTAAATATATAAATGAAATAAATAAAATGGGTGCAAATATTGAATACACTAAAACTCATGCAAAAATAAATGGTGTAAGCCACTTAAAAGGTGCTCCAGTAAAAGCAACTGATTTAAGAGCAGGTGCTGCTATGATAATTGCCGGACTTGTTGCTGAAGGATTAACTGAAATTTCAGACATATATCATATCGATAGAGGATATGAAAATATAGAAAATAAATTCATGAACCTTGGAGCTAAAATTAGAAGAATAAAAGATGAGCAATAATAAGTTAAATTTAAAATATATTTGGGGATTGCCCAGCTACCAATTTAATTGGATAAGCGGGTTGTCCCCAGTTTTGTAAACTAAACTAAGAGATTATTTTTATTTAACTTTGAAAATTAACAAAAAATGGTATATACTGTAAATAATGATATAATTATATAGGGCGGTGTTTATATGTATGAAGACTTAAAATATTTAAAAGTAAATCTCCCTGAAGATATATTAAAATTAAAATGCAGTGGCGATTTTAAAGAAGCAATAAAATTAATTGACTTACAACTACAAAAAGATATAACAAATGCTATGCGCAAAAGATTAGAACTCGAAAAACACATTATATGTATTATTGAAAAAGAATATCCTTATTCTTTTGAAGAAGCTTTCAATATACTAAGTGATAACGTTATAGACTTTAAAGAAGAACAATTAATAAAACTTAAAGAAGAAAGTTCAGCAGATTGGATTTTAGTTGATGGAAAAGTAAAATTTAATGAAAGTTTTTATGGAAATTTAATAAAAACAAAGCCTGATATAAGAGAAAGATTAAAAGTAAAAGAAAATGAAGAATTAAATATTAAAAAAGAACAATTGCTTGATGACTTTATAAAAAACATTAAATTAAAGGGCAATGTATCTTATTATTTACATTTAAAATCATCTTTAAAAATAAAAAAACAAGCAGAAAGAATTAACGAAACTATAAAAGTTCATGTGCCTGTTCCTAAAAATTCTGAACAAACAAAAAATATAAATATAATAAGTTCAAGTGTAGAGCCGAAATTTATAGCTCCTTTACATTATCCTCAAAGAACTATTTTTTTTGAAGAAAAACTTAAAGAAAATCAAGAATTTTCTGTTGAATATTCTTATGAAAATCATTTAAAATACAATGAATTGAATCCTAACAAAGTAAGCGAAATTCAACCAACATTTTGTTTAGAGGAATTAGAACCTCACATAATGTTTACACCATATATTAAAGAACTTGCTTATGAAATTATAGGAGATGAAACAAATCCACTTATAAAAGCAAGAAAAATATATGATTATATAACAACAAAAATAATGTATTCATATATGAGAAAGTATTTTACAATTACAAATATACCTGAATATGCAGCTTTAAATTTAAAAGGGGATTGCGGAGTACAAGCTTTATTATTTATAACATTATGTAGATTAGTTGGAGTTCCTGCAAAATGGCAATCAGGTTTATATGTAACACCATATTATGTAGGATGTCATGATTGGGCACAATTTTATATTGAGCCATATGGATGGCTTTTTGCTGACCCTTCATTTGGCGGAAGCGCATACAGAAAGTGCAATGAAGAAGCATGGAATTTTTATTTTGGAAATTTAGATCCATTTAGGATGGTAGCAGCATCAGAGTTCCAACATGAATTTAATCCACCTAAAAAACATCTTCGCTATGATCCATATGATAACCAAACAGGTGAAGTAGAATACGAAGACAAAGGACTTGTAAGAGAAGATTTTTATGTTAACTTTAACCTTATTGATATACATGAAATAAATTAAATAAATTA
>JARBUP010000039.1 GCA_029239575.1 Bacillota bacterium | reverse complement strand
TTAAATGATTATGAAGCTACAAATTCAAATTGTATAGAATGCATAAAAGGAAAAAGCGAACACATAAAAAATATTAAAAATACTATTAAAAAAGTTGCAGATAGTCCTTCAACTGTTTTTATTACAGGTGAAACCGGAACTGGCAAAAGCCTTCTTGCAAAAGCACTACATTATGAAAGTTATAGAAGAAATAAACCCTTAATTTCAATAAATTGTGCAAGTATACCGGAATCATTATTTGAAAGCGAATTATTCGGATATGAATCCGGTGCGTTCACCGGTGCAAAAAAGGAAGGAAAATTAGGTAAATTCGAGTTAGCAAATGAAGGAACATTATTTTTGGATGAAATAAGTGAATTACCTTTTAATATGCAAGCAAAACTGCTTAATGTATTACAAGAATCGACTTTTGAAAGGGTTGGAGGTATTACACCCATTACAGTGGATGTAAGAATTATTGCTGCTTCAAACAAAAATTTAGAAGAATTAATAGAACAGAAAAAATTCCGTTCAGACTTATATTATAGAATTAACGTCATACCTATAAATTTAATTCCTTTAAAAGAACGGAATGAAGATATAAATATTTTAGCTAACGAATATTTGAAGTTTTTTAGCAAAAAACTCAAAAAACAAATGCTTGGTTTTGATAATAAAGTATCTGAAACTTTTACCAAGTCAACCTGGCCGGGTAATATTAGACAATTAGAAAATGTAATTGAATATTGTGTAAACATGACAAATAACGATGTTATAACAGAAGTTGATTTGCCACCAGATTTTATTCAAAGTTTTAAAGAAAACAATTTTAAAGAAAATAAACTAAAAGAAAGTGAATATAAAACTATTATTGAAACAATTGATAAATACGGATGGGATGTGAACGGTAAAACGAAGGCATCCAAAGAATTAGGCATTGGGTTGAGAACATTATATAGAAAATTAAATGAATTTAAATAAGAATTAAAAAATCTCTTTTTCAAGAGATTTTTTAATTCTTATCATAAAATTTCTAAGAGTTCTGTTATATTTTTTATACTTGCAGTTGCATCCTTACCTTCATCTGAGTTTCCAAAACCATATTCGCAGAAAATAGTATCTATGTTATTTATTTTACCTGATTCCATGTCATGAAATCTGTCACCAACAATAACTTGATTCATAGGATATTTATTTTTTATTTTTGTAAGTATTTCATGCTTTGGAATGTAATCATGCATTTGGCAACATACCATATCATCGAAATATTCATTTAAATTATATACATTACATGCTGTTTCCATATATCTATTTGAACAGTTACTTAAAAACACAAGTGTATATCCTCTGTTTTTTAGTTCTTTCAATACATGTTCTGTGTTTTCATAAAGTACACCCTTACCTGAATACATTAAATTTTCCATTTCTTCACCGATGATTTTGCTAGCTTGATTTTTATAACTTTCCTCTAAATCACCCATGAACTTTTCCCACATTTCATAATTTGTATATCCAAGCCATTTTTGAATTTCTTCATCTTTAAATATTTTTTCCGGTGCTTTATTGTTTTTAACTAAAAATTCATATCCTTTTCTAAAAGCTGGCGCATAAGTTTTTATACTGTTGTGAAGAGTGCCATCATAATCAAAATAAACTGTTTTAATTCCTTGTAGTTTCAATTTATTTTTTTAACTCCTCGATTAAATTAACCATTTCTATTGCAGTAGTTGCAGCATCATATCCTTTATTTCCAGCTTTAGTACCAGCTCTTTCAATTGCTTGCTCTATTGAATCAGTTGTTAAAACTCCAAATATTACAGGAACTCCTGTTTCTAAAGAAACATGTGCAACTCCTTTTGTTACTTCGCTTGAAACATAATCAAAATGAGGTGTTGAACCTTTTATAACTGCTCCTAAACATATAACTGAGCAATATTTGTTCATTTCAGCCATTTTTTTAGCTATTAAAGGAATTTCAAATGCACCTGGTACCCATGTTATATCTATATTATCTTCTGATACTCCATGTCTTTTAAGTGCATCTATAGCTCCTGCAAGAAGTTTTCCACCTATAAACTCATTAAATCTTGCCACTATTATTCCATATTTTTTATTGCTTGCTACTAATTTACCTTCATATACTCTCATTTTTTATCTCCTATTATATTTTTATTTTACTTTATTTTTATTTTATTTTTTAAAAAACTATTAATGTCATTCTGAACGCAGTGAAGAATCTTAAAACGTTTAAATAATAAGATTCTTCGCTAATGCTCAGAATGACAACAAGACGAAATTCATGGCCCATTTTTTCTTTCTTCGTTTTTAAATAAAATTCATTTACTTCATTGCATCCAACTTGAATATGTTCTTTGCTTACTACTTCAATTCCAAATCCGTTTAATCCAATTATTTTCTTAGGATTATTAGTCATTAAATTTACTTTACGAAGACCAAGATCATATAATATTTGAGCTCCAATTCCATAATCCCTTAAATCTTCTTCAAATCCTAAAGCTATATTTGCTTCAACAGTATCCATTCCTTGATCTTGAAGTTCATAAGCTTTAATTTTATTTATGAGTCCAATTCCTCTTCCTTCCTGTCTCATGTAAAGAAGAACACCTCTTTTTTCTTCATCAATTCTTTTTAATGCTTCTTGAAGTTGGTCACCACAGTCGCATCTTTTAGAACCAAATGCATCACCTGTCAAACATTCTGAATGAACTCTAACAAGAACAGGTTCATCAGTTTTTACATCACCTTTAACTAATGCAACATGATGTTCCCCATTTATTTTATTTATATAACCACACATTAAAAACTCACCATATTTAGTTGGCATTTTTGCTTCTGCTACTTTTTCGACTAATACTTCTGTTTTACGTCTGTATTCAACTAAATCTTTAATTGTTATCATTCTTAAATCATGTTTTTCAGCATAAGGTATTAAATCAGGAACTCTTGCCATTGTTCCGTCTTCATTCATTATTTCGCAAATTACTCCTGCAGGATAAAATCCAGCTAATCTTGCTAAATCAACAGATGCTTCTGTATGTCCTGTTCTGACCAATACTCCACCACCTTTTGCAACAAGAGGAAATATATGTCCAGGTCTGTTAAAATCATTTTGTTTAGCATCCTTTTCTAACAAATGTTTAATGGTATCTGCTCTTTCAAAAGCAGATATTCCAGTTGTTGATCTGATAGAATCCACTGAAACAGTAAATGCTGTTTCTTTAGGGTCAGTATTATTTGTTACCATGCTTTTTATATTTAATTCATCCAATCTATCTTTTAACATAGGAACACATATTAGGCCTCTTCCGTATTTAGCCATAAAATTTATGTGCTCAGGTTTCACTGCTTCTGCAGCCATAAGAAGATCACCCTCATTTTCTCTATCTTCATCATCCACAACTATGACCATATTTCCTTTTTTTAATTCTACTAACGCTTCATCTATTGTACTAAACATCTCTACCTCCATTAATTTACTAATTTTATATTTTATAAGAATCCATTATCAGCTAAAAAACTCATATCTAATTTTGAATTATTTTCCTTTGCTGTATCTTTGAATGTTAAAAACCTTTCAATATATTTTCCCACAATGTCACACTCAAGATTTACTTCATCACCGATTTTTTTCTTAAGTAAAATAGTTTCTTCTTTTGTAATTGGAATTAAAGAAACTCTAAAACTATTTTCTGTAGTATCAACAACAGTTAAACTTGTTCCATCAATAGCAATAGAACCTTTTGGAATTATATATTTTATAATTTCGCTCTTAGCTTCAATGGTAAGCCATGTGGCAATGTCTTCATCCTTATAATCAATAATTTTGCCCGTTCCATCCACATGTCCTGATACTATATGTCCGCCAAGTCTATCACTTACTTGCAATGCTCTTTCAAGATTAACTAAACTTCCTTTTTTAAGTTTGCCAAGATTTGTTTTTCTCATTGTTTCTGGCATAACATCCAAAGTAAAAAAAGAATCAGAAAAACTTGTTACAGTAAGACATACTCCATTTGTACTTATGCTGTCGCCAATTTTAATATTATTTAAAACTTTCTTAGCAGCTATTGTGAGCTTCATGGATTTTTCTCCATTTGTAACTCCTTGCATTGTGCCAACTTCTTCAACTAATCCAGTAAACATTTAATTTTCCTTTCTAACATACGCTTCAATCATAATATCTTCACCATATGTTTTTATATTCATGTTATATAACAAAACAGCATCGCTTAATTTTTCAAAACCTTCCCCTCCTATAGGAGTTTTAGATTTTTCCCCACCTATTAATTTTGGTGCGATAAATGTAATAATTTTATCAACAAGTTTTTCTTCCAACACAGAAAAATTAAGAGTAGCACCGCCTTCGACCAAAACTGAGTCAATTCCATTATTTCCGACGAAATTAAATAAATAATTTAAATCTACTTTACCATTTTTTAAAGGCGTTATTATAACTTCAACACCTTTAAATTCTTTTAAACTGCTTATTTTATCTAAATCAGCTTTTTCAGTTGTTGCAATTATGGTTTTTGTAGGAGAATCAACACTTAAAATTTTAGCGGTTAATGGTATTCTTAAAGAAGAATCCACTATTATCCTTGTGGCATCCCTACCTCCATGTTTTAAACGAGTTGTTAGCAAAGGATCATCCATAATTACAGTGTTTACACCTACCATTATTCCAGACACTTTATTTCTAAGTTCATGAACATATTCTCTTGAAATAGCATTTGTTATCCACTTTGATTCACCGGTTTTAGTTGCAATTTTTCCATCAAGGGACATTGCAGTTTTTAAAATCACAAATGGTTTTTTTTCAGTTATGTATTTTATAAATATTTCATTAGTCTTTTTAGCTTCCCATCCAAGAAGGCCAACGCTAACTTCTATTCCGTTGTTTTTTAAAATTTCCACTCCTTTTCCTGATACAAGGGGATTAGGATCCAACATTGCAACAAATACTTTGCTAATTTTCTTTTCAACCAGCAAATTTGCACATGGGGGTGTTTTTCCATAATGTGAACAAGGCTCCAATGTAACATACATAGTTGCACCTTCAACATTTTCAGTTGAATTTTTTATAGCGTTAACTTCAGCATGAGGGCCACCATAATATTCATGATATCCTTCACCAATTATTTTATCATTTTTTACTATAACTGCTCCTACTAAAGGATTTGGACTTGTTTTACCCATACCTTTTGAAGCTAAATCCAAAGCTTTTTTCATATAAAAATTATCCATTTCACACCTCCTTTTATATAATTTCCAAAATGTATAATTTTAATAATAAACTTAATCTGTTACAAAAACACAGAATTAAAGTTGAATAGATCTTAAGAAACAAAAAAGGTCCTGAAGTATAAAACTTCAGAACCATATGTTCAAGCTCGTTATATAAAAATAATTAATAAATTAATATTTTTATATCCGTTTTTCTTCTCCCATCCAGACTTTACTGTCGGTCTTGGAATTACACCAAGTCAACCGCAACATAATTGCAGCTCGTGGACTATACCACCGGTCGGGAATTTCACCCTGCCCTGAAGATTTATTCAATTTAGTGCAATTATAATATCTAATTTATAATTTGTCAATAATTAATTAATATATTAATTAATTTCAACTGATGCTTCTAATTTATTGTTTATTTCAATTTCATTTAAAGAATTTTTTACATTTTCTTGTATAAGCTGCATTAACTGTTTTTCTTTATTTTTATTTGAGTTGGACACTTTTAAATAATCACTATTCAAATCATTTATTAAAATAAGCCCTGACTCATTTAATTTTGCAATAGTTATGTCAACTGATTTTGATATTCTTTTATGTTTTAAATTAAGATTTGAAACTAAATAATCTATATTTTCATCTGAAGAATTTACAGATATAACCATATCAAATTTATTTAATGAAAATAAAACAGAAGGATTATCTCCTAATTTTACAACACTTACAGGAGTAATATAAATAAATCCGCAATAAGCTGAAGCGGTAAATACAACTATAAAGATTAAAATCATTATTGATATTTTTATATATACTTTTTTCATAGAGTCACCCTTAAATTTGTCGTCAGTAATAATATATTAATAATGTCTGTATATAATAACTTATACCACAAAAATAATTTTTCAAACTTTTTTCTACAAATTTAGCATAACCACTATTCGAAAAAAAAAGCTGTTAAATAAAGTATTTTTATTTAACAACTTATTAAAAAAAATTAATATTTTTTTCATTATTTAATTAAAGTAAACTTAAAATATATTTTTTGTATTTCATAAATTCTTCACTAACACTAAAATCTTTGCTACGTGGTCTTTCTTCTTTAATAATAATTTCTTCTTTTATTTTTCCAGGTTTGCCTGAAAGTATATAAATTCTATCTGCTAATATAATAGCTTCATTTATATCATGTGTAATTAAAAGTGATGAAAGCTTTATTTGATCCATAACATTTAAATACCATTCATGCATATTGCTTTTTGTAATGCTGTCAAGAGCTGAAAATGGTTCATCTAATAATGCAACCTGATCCGAAAATAAATATGTTCTTAGAAGTGCTGCCCTTTGTCTCATACCGCCTGACAGCTGATTTGGATATTTATTTTCAGTACCCTTAAGTCCAAATTCTTCAAAATAAGCAATTGTTATTTCTCTTGCTTTTGATTTTTTTTCACCACGTATAACTAAAGGAAGACTAACATTATCTAAAATAGTTTTATACGGTAATAAAAGATCTTTTTGTAGCATATAACTAACGCTGCCAGCCTTGCCCGTTATATCGTTACCATCAAGTTCAACTTTTCCACTATCAGGTATTAATAAACCTGATATCACATTAAACAATGTAGTTTTTCCAACTCCGCTGACGCCTAATATACATACAATTTCACCTTTATTTAATTCTATAGAAATATCCTCAATAATGTTTGAACCCTCATAGGATACAGTGATGTTGTTTGCAGTTAGTTTATTCATTAATCAGCACTCTCCAAACAATATTTCTTAAAAATTTTATTCTGGTAAAAACTCATTAGCAAATCCAGTTCCTTTTGGAATTTCTTTTTCAATTAAATTGTTTTTAAACAACCAACCATAAAAACCATCCCATCTATTTGGGTCGATATATCCCCATTGTGTTGCATCTGCTATGTATTGGTCAGCTAACCATTTCTGGCTTTCCTTTACTAATTCAGAATCTAATTCTGGAGCTTGCTCTAATAATATATCAGCAGCTTCTTCAGGATTTTCTATAGCAAATTCATATCCTTTTTTAATTGCCAATAATGCTTTTTTAACTGTTTCAGGATTATTTTGTAAAAAATCATTTCCAGCTATTAAAACTGGGCTATAAAAATCAAGTTCAGTTCCATAATCAGCAAAATTTAAATAATTTGTTTCTATGCCCTTAACTTTAGTAGCAATTCCATCCCATGCATAAAATACCCAAACAGAATCAACATCTGTCTGAAGAGCTGTAACAACATCTGTTACTGTACTTGGGATCATTTTAATATCTTCAAATTTTCCGCCATCTTCTTCAACTATTTTTTTAATGATAGCTTTTTCAATAGGCATATCCCATGTAGCATAAGAATGTCCTGACATTTTTGATGGTGTATCAATTCCTTTTTCTTTTAAAGAAATGATTCCTGACGTATTGTGTTGAATTAAAGCTGCAACAGCAGTAACAGGTACTTGGTTTTCACTTGCAAAATTAGGTGCTAATGAATCTTGAAAACTAATACCAAATTCTGCATCCCCTGCACCAACTAATGTTTCAGCTCCACCCTCTGGTGGTTGCATTATTTCTACATCAAGACCTTGTTCAGCAAAAAATCCTTTAGATTGTGCAACATACAATCCCGTATGATTTGTATTTGGAGTCCAGTCAAGAACTATACGAATTTTTTCATTAGGTTCTTCAGCTGCCTTTTCTTTATTTCCTTCATCAACTTTATTTTGGCTACATGCAGTAAGTGTAAATACAGATAACGCTAAGACTGCAGTTAAAGCAAAAAATTTACTTTTAAATAATTTCATTTCAATATCCTTCCTTATACTTAATTAATTTCATTTTTATTTTTCTTTTTGTCCCATGGCATAATAACATCTTTTAATTTTGCTGTTAGAAACATTAAAAGAAGGCTTATGAGAGAGATAAAAAATATTACTGCGAACATTTTGTCAAAAGAATAAGATTTTCTTACCCTTGTCATATAAACTCCAAGCCCTGTAAAACCACCAAGCCACTCTGAAACTACAGCTCCTACTACAGAATAAGAAACTGAAATCCTTAATCCTGCAAAAAAATGACTCATAGAACTTGGTAGTTTAATGTGCAAAAAACATTGTGCTCTATTTGCACCCATTGCTTTTAACAAATTTATAGCATCAGGATCTGCAGAACGAAATCCATCCAATAATCCTATTGCAATAGGAAAAAATGTTGTTATAACAATAAGAGTTATTTTAGGTAATATTCCATATCCAAGCCATAACACCAAAAGAGGTGCTATGGCTACAGTTGGAACTGTCTGAGTTAAAACAAGTATTGGATAAATTGATTTATATGCAATTGGAAATCTATCCATTATAACTGCTATTACAAATCCAAAAGCTGTCCCTATAGTAAGCCCTAAAAACGCCTCTATTAAAGTTGTTTTAGCATGACTCATTAAAAGAGGAAAATCCCCTATAAAAGCTAATAATACATCAACTGGAGAAGGCAACATGAATTTTGGAACAATTCCTGTTAAGGATAAAATCTGCCATACAGCTAAAATTAATGCTATGGCTAAAATAGGTGATATTTTATTGATGATGTTTAGTAACTTTTTGGTCAATAGTAAGTACACCACCATCCGGGTTAAAACTAATTTTTACATATGCTGATACTTTAGGAGCACCGGCTTTAACTGCTATTATCTGACAGTTTTTAACTATTTCCATCAACTGATCATAATCACCTTCAATAGCAGTTTCACAAGGTCCAACATAATAATTTAAACCTGTGCTTTTAATATAATCAATAACTTCATCAACTATGCGGATTACTTCTTCATCAGAATCCACGTGAGGTAAAACTTGAATTGCTACGCTTGCTTTCATATGTATCCTCCTAATATAAAATAAAAACCCCTCCAGCAATGGGAGAGGTTGTGTAATTTCTCATATACATTTCCTACGCCAGCATTACCTGGATCAGGTACAAAACAGTTTTATCACTGCTTTAGGGTTTAAAACATTAAATGGTTTTACTCTCAGCCTAACTCATTAAGCTCCCCTTCATTTAGATACTATCACAGCACAAAATAATTGTCAATTAATTTATCAAAATGCAATTTTAAACTAATTTATTGCATTTCAAATTAAATCTTTTTATAGAGCATATATTTTGTTATAATATTATCGTAAATCGAATTTATTTTAACTTGTAATTTTATCAATGAAAAATGTTTATTAATTATTGGAGGATGTAATGAATTACGAAAATGAATACAAACAAAAATTGGTTACTGCAGAAGAAGCAGTAAAAATAGTTAAATCTGGTGACTGGGTGGATTACGGCTGGGCAGCAGCAACTGTTATTGCATTGGATAAAGCATTAGCAGCACGCGTTAATGAACTACATGATGTTAATTTAAGAGGCGGCATATTGATGTGGGAACCTGAAGTGTTTAAAGTTAGCGATGGCGGAAAACATTTCACTTGGAATTCATGGCATATGTCAGGTATCGAAAGAAAAGCAATTGATAAAGGTATAGCTTATTACTCACCTATTAGATATTCAGAGCTTCCAAGATATTACAGAGAAAGTAATACACCATTAGATGTTGCATTTTTACAAGTATCTCCAATGGACAAACATGGATATTTTAATTTCGGACCTAATGCATCCCATATGGCAGCAGTTTGTGAAACAGCTAAAAAAATAGTTGTTGAAGTTAATAAAAATATGCCATACTGCCACGGCGGTTTTGAAAATGTAATTCATGTTTCTAAAGTTCATATGATCGTAGAAGGAGATAATCCTCCAATAGCTGAAATGGGTGGCAGTTCTGCTCTTAGTGATGTAGATATAGCTGTTGCAAATTTAATAGTTGAAGAAATTCCAAACGGAGCATGTTTACAACTTGGAATAGGCGGCATGCCAAATGCAGTTGGATCCCTTATTGCCCAATCAGATTTAAAAGATTTAGGTGTACACACTGAAATGTATGTAGATGCTTTTGTAGATATTTATAATGCTGGAAAATTAAACGGCTCTAAAAAATCCATAGATAGATTTCGCCAAACATATGCATTTGGTGCAGGTACTAAAAAATTATATGATTATATAAATAATAATCCAGAACTTATGAATGCACCAGTTGATTACACTAATGATGTTAGGATTATTTCTTCAATAGATAATTTCATGTCCATAAATAACTGTGTAGAAGTTGATTTATTTGGACAAGTAAATTCAGAATCAGCAGGAACAAAACACATAAGCGGAGCGGGTGGACAACTTGACTTTGTTTTAGGTGCTTATCTTTCAAAAGGTGGCAAAAGTTTTATTTGCTGTTCATCAACATATAAAAATAAAAACGGTGAATTAAAGTCTCGTATTTTACCATCACTGACAGAAGGATCCATTGTAACTGATACAAGAGCTAATGTTCAATATTTAGTAACAGAATATGGCAAAGTTAATTTAAAAGGATTATCAACATGGCAAAGATGTGAAGCTATAATTTCCATAGCTCACCCTAATTTTAGAGATGAATTAATTAAAGATGCTGAAAAAATGAAAATATGGAGAAAAAGCAATAAATAATCTACAATAATAATAAAAAAGATCCTTCACTATCGCTCAGGATGACAAACATAAAGGTGTCATTCTGAACGTAGTGAAGAATCTTCTTATAATTATATTGCATGTACTTTAACTTTTTTATGTTCTTGTTGTTTTAATGACTGGAATATATGTTGTAACATATCCATACAATTTTTAACTGTTTTTCCATCTTCCTCATCTATAACAGGATTTAATTCAACAAAATCCATTGATGTTATAAAATTAGCTTTTAATAAAGACGTAAAAATTTCTTTTCCTTCTTGTAAACTAAATCCATCTTTAACAGGAGTACCTGTTCCAGGAACTACTGACATATCAAGCGCATCTATATCAAAACTTAGATGTACTCCATCTACATTTGAATTATTTATTTTATTAATAATAGTCTTTAAAGTATTGCCCAAACCTTTTTGACGAATTACATCCATCGTATAAAAATTCAACTTAGTTTCTTCTGCTAGGTCATATTCACCTTTATCTATATCTCTTGCACCTACTATATATACATTCTCAGGTTTAACTTTAATTCCTTTAAAATATATATTAGTTAAATTACGATCTCCTATATTCATAGAAGCAGCTAATGGCATGCCGTGAATATTTCCTGATGGTGAAGTTTCTCCTGTATTAATATCACCATGTGCATCAATCCAAATTACCGCTATTTCACCAAAATATTTACTTGCTCCAGCTATACTTCCCATTCCAAGTGAGTGGTCTCCGCCTAAAACAAATGGTAAAGCCCCATCATTTAAAGAATTATAAACTGTATGAGCTAATGAGTTGTTATATTCTACTATGGGTTTTAAATATTTTAATTTGTCATGATGTGCATATTTTTCTTCAGCACAAGTAAAAGGAATTTTTATATCTCCCATATCATATACTTCATGACCTTCATTTTTTATTAAACTTAATAAATTGTTTTCCCTAAATGTAGCTGGACCAAATTGAGCCCCTTCTTTATCACAACCATAATTAACCGGTACACCTATTAAATTTATTTTCAATGCTTTGCCCTCCCATTGTTTCATTATAAATAATTATACTGCAAATGTATAATTATGTCAAGATAGAATATTTATACAAAATATTTCAATCACAATATTTGTATTATAGTTAAAATATGCAAAACAAACGATTGTGTTTATAACTAAATTAGGATAGAATCATTAGAGGTATAACAAAAATAGAAAGGATACACAAATACATTATGCATGAATTTTTAAGAAGAACATTAAAACTTTTATTTGGACTTATGATATATGCTTTAGGAATAGTCTTTAGTATCAATGCTAATATAGGACTTTCACCTTGGGATGCTTTTACTATTGGAGTATCAAATATAACAGGTATTTCTTATGGCAATGTGAGTATAATAACTGGAATAGTTATTTTATTTATTGTTGTAGCTTTTTTAAAAGAGAAAATTGGTATAGGGACTATTTTAAATACTTTACTAATTGGAGTATTCATAGATTTTTTACAATCATATAATATTATTCCTTATATGTCTAATTTTATATTAGGAGTTATAATGTTGTTTATTGGACAAATTATAATTAGTTTAGCCACATATTTTTATATAAGTACAGGGTTCGGCTGTGGACCAAGGGATACTTTCATGGTAGGTCTTAGCAAGAAATTCCCCAAAGTGCCAATAGGTTTTATTCGCGGTGGTATAGAAGGAACTGTTCTTTTAATAGGTTGGCTCTTAGGAGCTAAAGTTGGATTGGGAACTGTTATATCTGTATTTGGTATGGGTTTTATTATTCAAACAACATTTAAATTATTAAATTTTGAAATTAAATCAGTTATACATGAAAATATTTTTGAAACAATCATTTCATTTAAAAAACTGTTATTAAAATGCGAAGACCAAAATTTATAGTTTTAATTTGCGCCCAATGTTAGATAATATAAACTAATATTTGAGGTGCTTTTATTTTTCTAAAATTCTATAAAAAGTAACACATGTTGTCCTACTACATAAAATATATCAGAAACATTTTAACAAAAGGAGATGATTTTATGATTGGCGGATTGCACAAACATGAGTTTAATGACAGAACATCTGTTAACGATAGGCATAGGCATAATTACCGAGGAATAACCTCAGTAAGTCCAGATTATCCAAGACATACTCATTATATGTCAGGAGAAACATCCTTTGAAGATGGACATACCCACAAATACTATATAGAAACTGGCCCTGCAATTAAAAGAAGGGGCGGACACATCCATTATTACTATGGTTATACAACCAGGGATGATGGACATGTGCACTATATGAGAGGGTATACATCTGTTGATGATATATATTAAAAAATAATTTATATTGCACCTTAATAAAATAAATTAGGCTATAAGACTTTTAGAGTAATTCAGATTGAATTGTTCTAAAAGTCTTTTTAATTTATATTGTTAATATATATTTCTATTGGTAAAATAAATAATTAAGCTTAATAATTTATTAATGAAAAATGTTTAAAATATATATAAGTTGTAATTAATTTTAATAGATCAGAGGTCAATTATGAAAGGATATATGGGAAAAATACTTTTTGTTGATTTAACAAATGGTCAAATAGAAGAACAAAATATTAATGATGATATATATGAAAACTTTCTGTCTGGAGTGGGATTAGGTGCATATGTCCTTTATAATAATATTCCAATAAAAGCTGATCCATTAGGACCTAATAATGTTTTAGGTTTTGTTAGCGGCCTTTTAACAGGTACGAGTAGCGTAATGACAGGAAGGTGGATGGCTATTTGCAAATCTCCTTTGACTGGTGGTTGGGGGGATGCAAATTGTGGTGGTACTTTATCCCCTGCTATAAAAAAATGTGGATATGATGGAATATTTTTTAAAGGTATTTCAAGCAAACCAGTTTATTTGCACATAGATGACGATGGTCCTAAACTGAAAGATGCTTCGCATATTTGGGGTAAGGATGCAGTTGAAACTGAAGAAATTTTAATAAAAGAACATACTTTAGGAAATAAAAAACCGGCCGTAGCTGTAATAGGTGAAGCTGCAGAAAAATTAAGTTTAATATCTGGCATTTGTAATGATAAAGGCAGAATAGCTGCGCGTTCTGGAGTTGGGGCTGTCATGGGCTCAAAAAAATTAAAAGCTATAGTTTTATTGGGAAATAGAGAAATTAAGTGCCATGATATAGCTGCAGTAAAAGCTTTAAGCAAAGAATATTCTGAAAAAGTTAAACATATGAATTTACCTAAAATAGTTAAAGGAAATATGCTTCCTCTTGCCAGTAACTTAATGGCAAAATCTAATACATATTCTTCAGGCGATGGAATGATGAGTGTTTATATGTTTAAAAAATGGGGAACTATATTTTCTAATACATTTGGACTTCAAAATGGAGATAATCCCGTAAAAAACTGGGGAGGTTCTGTAAAAGATTACAACAAATCATATTACAAAAATATTAACCCTGATAAAATTATTGAAAGAGAAAATAAAAAATATTTCTGTAATTCATGCGTAATAGGATGTGGTGGAATTTGCAAAATTGATGATATTTCTTTTGGAGAATTTTCTCATACACATAAACCTGAATACGAAACAGTAAATGCATTTGGACCACTGCTTATGAACAAAGATTTAAATTCTATATTTTATATAAATGAATTATTAAACAGAGCTGGTATGGACAGCATTTCTGCTGGAAATACTGTGGCATTTGCTATTGAATGTTATGAAAATAATATAATAAATAAAAATGACACTGATGGTTTAGAGTTAACATGGGGCAATACAGATGCAATTATAAAACTTGTAAAGAAAATGATAGCTCGAGAAGGTATAGGTGATTTACTTGCTGACGGTGTTAAAAAAGCAGCTAAAAAAATTGGCAAAAATTCAGTTCGTTTTGCAATGAATGCAGGAGGTCAAGAACCTGGAATGCATGACGGAAGATTTGATCCTATGATGGGAATTCATTTTTCTGTTGATCCAACACCGGGACGACATACAATTGGTTCAGGAACATATTATAATTACATGCAGCTATGGCAATATGTTTCATGGGCTCCAAAAGTAAAAAACAAATCACTAAAAGAAGATGATTATATACCTTCAGAAGAAACAGCTTTAAAATCAGTTGCATCAAGTTGTTATAAGCAATTAGTGGATGGAATTGGTGGGTGCTTATTTGCAATGATTACAGGAGCTCAGCATTTTAAAGTTTTTGATTATTTAAATGCTGCAACAGGATGGAACAAAACACCTGATGAATTCATGGAAATAGGAAAAAGAATGCAAACCTTAAGACAAATGTTTAATATAAGAGAAGGAATAACTCCAATTGATTTTAAAATCCACGACAGATTAGCAGGAAAACCACCTCTCACATCCGGTGCTACTAAAGGAAAAACAGTGCCTATAGAAGAAATGATGAAATTGCATTGGCAAGTTTTCGGTTGGGATGAAAATACAGGAATACCTAAAAAGGAAACTGTAAAAAAACTTAATCTTGATAAATTTGTTGACTGCGAATTTCTAAAATGATTATAATATATGATTATAACCCCTAAGTTTCTGATGTTTGTCATCCTGAGCGATAGCGAAGAATGACATATGGGCACCAATATATAATAGAATATAAACTATTAGAATATTTTAATATTAATATATAAATTAACTCGGAGATAAAAATTGAAAGTTAAAGTATACCCAGGACCATTATGTAACACAGAAGAATTGAACAGCGATGGATTTTTAGAATTAAACGATAAATCCACCGTAAATGATGTATTAAAAAAACTTAAATATCCCATACCATTAAGAATAATGGGATTATACATGGTAAATTACAAACCAGCTAAACTAAGTGCTAAATTAAAAGATGGAGATATAATAAGTGTATTTACTCCTCTATCTGGCGGGTGATTTGGGGACGGAGCTTTTGCTGCAAAGGGTCCGTCCCTAAATATCCGCAAATATTTTATATGCTATCGTCTACTGCGTTTTCTGCCCATGCAGATGCTCGTTCTATTTCACCTTCATGAAGTGGTCCTTTATTGCTTTTTACAAAAAAGCCTTCAGGATTGCATATTAGTTTTCCGCCTTTTGAAACAAGTTTGTTTCCAATAGGTTCAGCTGCATATTCAAATTTTTTAGCAAATAATTTTAAAATTCCTGACATCATTTCAACTTTTGATAATCTTGTATCAAAAGCCATTACCTTAATACCATTTAAATAATTAGATGGTATGTTATTTAAAAAATCTTCTATGTAATCCGTAGGTTTGAATTGTCTTGTAGGCGAACCAACAATTAATAAATCAATTTTTTTTAAACTTTTTATATCTACGTCTATAACATTTAAAACTTCCACTTCTTCTTCATCAAAAGAGTCGCCAATTGCATCGGCAACTAATTTTGTATTTCCATAAAATGAGTCGTATACTATTAATATTCTCATACTGTGATCTCCTTCCAAGACTGCTTGTTAAAAATAATAATAATATTATTATACCGCTGTAAAAGGAGTTTAAACACTAACTTTAGTACAACCTTAATTGTGATTCAAAACCTAAACTTACTTTTTCTTTAATTTTTTATCATCTTCAAAAACTTCGTCATATTCTATTTGATCATTTTTATTATATCTAACCCATGAACCGTTTTTCTTTCCGTTTTTAAAATTTCCAACTTGCCAAAGTTGCCCCGTTTCTCTATAAAACTTCCATTCACCATCCATTTGATTTTTTTCATAAATGCCTTCTGCTTTTATTTTGCCAGATTTAAAATAGTATGTAAGTTTATTGTCTTTTAATTCTTGAATTTTTTGACCATTTTTATAATAATCATCATTTATCATATTAAATCCATCCTCTTTCTTTATATAAATTATAACCTATTTCAAGTGCATCTGTTATATGTTCTTTTAGTTCTTCATCTAATTTTTTTATATGAAAACAGGATTTGCCTTTTAATAATTTCAATAGATTTTCATTAAACATAGTTTTTATATCTGATTCAGCATAAACAGGCATAAAATAAAATCCAACATAGTTACTTTGAATTATTAATCCGCCAAAATAAACCTCTTTCCTTTTTCTACCTTCAATAACTAAATCTTTTACAGACCATAATTCATATCTGCTGTCAAGATCCATTTTTGAAACCATCGGATTTTCATATTTTTTCATGAGTTCTTTTAATTCTTTAAATATTTCTATTAAATCAGTTGTCATATGACCTCCATTAGTAAAATAAATTTAAAACTTATTCATTTAATTCCCCAATTTAATACAAAATAACAAAATATTTTTTTATTAACATTATATAATAAAATCCATATTGTTAATAGTTGTTTTTATAAATATAAGTTTAAATTATTTGATAAAGAACAAACATCGTACTATAATATGATTATATTTTAAATAACAAAATGACAAAGGAGATTTTATATGAAGTATGAGTGGAGAAAGGAAGAAAAAAATTTATATATACCAAAACAAAAACCTGAACTTATAACTGTACCTGAACAAAAATTTTTTATGATAAAAGGCAAAGGTAATCCAAACAGCGAAGAATTCGGAGAAAAAATAGAAGTTCTTTATTCATTGTCCTATGCTATCAGAATGATGCCTAAGCAAGGTTTTACCCCTGAAGGATATTTTGAATATACAGTGTATCCATTAGAAGGAATATGGGATTTAACAGAAGAAGGAAGGCAATTAGATTATTTAAACAAAGATGAGCTTGTATATAATATTATGATCAGGCAGCCAGATTTTGTAACAAAAGAAATAGTTGAAAGAGCATTAGAAACAACAAAGAAAAAGAAACCGCATCCATTGCTTGATGATGTAATATTTAAAACAATGGAAGATGGATTATCCGTACAAATACTACATTTGGGTTCCTATGATGATGAACCACAAAGTTTTGCAAAAATGAATGAATTTATAAATTCAAATAATCTCAAAAAATCATTTATGCAACACAGAGAAATTTATTTGTCAGATGCAAGAAAAGTAGAAAAATCATTTATGCAACACAGAGAAATTTATTTGTCAGATGCAAGAAAAGTAGAACCAGAAAAATTAAAAACTGTACTTAGATATATGGTTAAGGAAAATGATAGTAATTAGAAAAAAATTCCTATTTTTATATACAAATTGCAAAAAATAATGTATAATATTGACATATTGTTACAAATTTTATAACATAATTTAGTTTATTTTTAACGTTATCGACAATATAAACTTTTGTATCAGAAAACGTTTATTAAATTTTAACTTTTTTAATAATATTCAAATATTACTTAAATATGTTATGAAATCAAAATATGGGGGTATTTACAATATGAGTTGTCAAGTAGCAAAAAAGTTCAAATTAGGCACTTTTATAAATCTTGATAAAGATAAGAAATTTACAGTTTATTTAGCTTTAGTTACTCTGTGTATTTTAATTTTATTAAGATTTGTAAGCATTTACTTA
>JARBUP010000289.1 GCA_029239575.1 Bacillota bacterium | reverse complement strand
GACTATTTTTCATTATGGGCTTATTACAAATGGATTAATGAGAAATTTACATTAGAATCAAAAATAGATGGAAAATTTAAAGATTTGATAAATAATTGGCCGCGCGACTCAGTATTTTTAGAACCATTATTCATAGATATAGCAAATTTACACTGCGAAGAATTAATAGATAATGATTTACGTAAGTATCCTCCAAAATTTATTAGACCTCCATTTACTTTATTACCACTTGAAATTCATGTGATTAATAAATTGCGTGCACTAGATAAATTAGATGAGATATCTTTCAATCATCCTTTAATGAACACTCATTCAGCAAAAATTAAAGAATTTGAAGTGATAGCTGATGATTTGATTGAAGCGATACAGATAAATTTTTTATAGTTGAGTAAACCAACCAAAACATTACAAAGATGTGAGCTTTTTTATTACACATTGCTTAAAAAATATACAGAAACCTCTCTAAAACGAGTTGGAATGCTACAAATGTGGATGATAATTTAAACTCCACTCTTCCTAATAAGTGAGGTGAGCAATGAAATTGTTAGCTTTGGTTAGTATGGGGGTTGCAGCGAGTTATTGGTATCAAACTATAAAAAATGGCAAGCCAACTCTTCGAAAACCAAATTTTGATGAAATAGTAAAAAAATTTGTATTAGCAGAATTTAAAGCCTAATGCATTTAATCATCTTAATTAAGAAGCTCATCGGAAGATGGGCTTTTTTATTGGAGTAAAGTTTGTTTCTTAATTATAAGTACCAATACTGAATTATCTAAGTTCGTCGAATATGTTTTGGTACGGAAATTCTTGCTAAATATCTATTATTATTAGGTTTTTATATATTTTTAACTCATAATATATTGATGCCAACTGGATAATTAGAAAATTTAAAAGATATGAAAAGATATATTTTTTTAGGGCTCGTGATGAGCCTACTTTCAGCTTGTTCAAATGTTGAATTAAATCCTGATCAAGTTTCCAAACAAGCTCAAGAACAGCAGCTTGTTCAGGTAACAACAATTGAATCAAAAAAAGATAGTTATTGCAGTCCAGATGAGGCGAAAAAACTTATAGGCCAATCTGTTCCTAGTGAGGCAGAGTTAAAGAAAATAACTAATGCTGGTTTTGTGCGGATTTCTCGTAAAGGTCAATCTGTTAGAGCAAATTTAGTTTATAACCACTTGAGCGTAGTGATAGATGATGATTCGAAGATCATCCATTCAAACTGTAGTTTAAGATGATAAATAGGATCAAAGAAATTATGTTTAAATAAAACAAAAAATAACGGTTTATAATATTTTGTTTTATAAATTATATTTTTTAAATTTTTCCTTATAAATAGTATATTTAATGATGAATTGTTAAAGGGGTGCTTAAGGATATTTGGTCTATACTTCAATTTTGGTTGGTTTTTATATAAACAATATATCGTTATATTTAAATCTTATTTTTTGAAAATAAGATGAAAAATGAAAAAGATATTAGCACTAACAATTTTAATTTCATCATCTTGTACATTTGCTGCATCAAATGAGGGAATTGAGCAGGACATCCGTAGTTATTCTTTATTGCATGGCGTTAGCACAGCAGAAGCAAATAAAGCATTATTTTTAGAAGCGAACCGAGACTCTGCACTCGACGTTATTGAAAAAGAATTTAAAGGCCGTATAGCTGGTATTTATATTGAAAGTTCACCTACATATAAAATTGTGGTTAGAGTTAAAGGTTATGGTCAGAATGAGAAACGAAATGTCGCAGTAGGAAATGCAATTTCCAAAAGTAATTTGCCTATTGATATCCAATATGGCGCTAAAGAAACCAGGGAAGTTGCTAAAGGACAGATAAATAAAGCACAAAAATTAGTAAAAAATTATTTTAATACCATTCAAACTCTTAGCTACAATGAAAAAAATGGGAATATTGTTGTTGAAGTTAAAGGAAAAAGTACTGCTGAAAATTTAAAGAAGGTTGATCAAGTACAATCTCTTTGGAAAAATCCAAATCTACCAATTGAAATTAAATTTGTTAATTGGACTATCAAACCTTTAGTCGATGCTCATGGTGGAACATTTTATTGCAGGACAAATCGATCCGACAAGATATGGAGACTGTAACTGCTTTTGGTATTAAAAACGCTAGTGGTACAAAGTAAATGAGTACAACTGCTCATTGTCCGAATAACTTCAAGAGTAAACAGGATGGAAACAATATACATTTGTAGGTGAGATTCCATTTGCGCAGATCTAATGATCTTCAGTGGAACGGTATTCTTTCACTTAGAGCAATAGATGATGTAACAGGTGTTTGTCAAGGATATTACTATGGTCCTACAGATAAAATTTATGAGAATGGTTTTTCTTTCATTTACTAATTAAATTTCATAAATGCGATAGCATTTTTTTTGGATATAGGTAAATACAGCATAGTCCGTAAATTAAGCCCCACTAAATATCGATTATTGGCGGGGCTTTTTACTTTGTGTGTTAAGCTGATCTTTATAATTTTATGGTTTCTTACAATGTTCATTTGTATTGGTGGTGATTTAGACGGTGAAGTTGTTAATAACCGTGAAGGAACATTCTTTAAAGCTAGTGAAATAAATTCCTCAAAAGAATCAACATACAACCGCCAGAGCTATATTATTGGTGAAAATATATATCGATTTTGGCTGTGTGCGGAGTTGACCTATGCTGAGACAACAAAAATAGCGAATGATTACTTGGCGCAAAAACATCCATATCTTTCATAATTCAGATATTAAAAAATAAGCCCGCCAATTTTGGTGGGCTTAATCTATCTAGAGTAAGTAGGCTAAATACTGGTTAAGTGAAAAAACAATTAAAAAAGCCCCTCATATCTGAGAGACTAGTCATATCAATTTTCTGGAATGAATGGCTGCAATTTCTTAAATAACTAAACAAATCAAATTGATAAAAGTAATTAATAGTAGAGTAAATCAGTGCACTAATTTATTCTTTATAGTAGCAGAGCCTCAAAATAACTTCCAAAGCACTGTTAATAAGAAATTATTTGTTATTAGGATCAGGTTGTTCATTATTCTCAGGCAGATCTTTTACAGTGCCTGGAACTTGTGAAGGCTGAGTTTCAGTAGGTGGTGTTGATGCAGAATGCTTGTTCATTTGAGCTTTAATGATATTGGCGTGGTTAGTTGTATTTTGAGAAAAACTTTTAAAACCTGTCATTTTTATCTTCTTATCTTCACTAGGGAGTGTTCATAGTACGCTTTAAAAGCCTTTACATTACGGTAGTTGTAAGACTTATATGTGTTGATATGTCCTAGAAAAGATCTTTATCTCGAGGACTTATTTCATAAATAAAATCAATTATATATAACCTGTTGAGTCTTATCCTTTAAATTTTGAAATTACGGTATCCAACTTTCAAGTAGGGGTACATAAAGCACACATATATAAATTTTCTCAAGATATGGGATTAATAAAGTTTTAAAAATTAATTTAATCTAGTTGCCTACAAAATATTGATAGTATAAAAATATCGTTGGGCATAATATGTAGGATTAAATTGGAGCATATTAATGCTAAAAGACATTACAATTATTGATTTCCAAGGTAAAGAAAAAAAAGCGCAGGCAAACTATACAGAAGTAAATACTAATAAAATCAGTCATTCATCTAGAGTTCAGAGACCCAAAGTTGAATATATTTTGTTAAAAGGTGAATGTATTTACCCTACTTTAAATTTGGTTTTCAACAGTTCCGATGG
>JARBUP010000288.1 GCA_029239575.1 Bacillota bacterium | reverse complement strand
AGATGGAAGTCTTGGAGTCGGTCTTGGGCTAACCATATGCAAGGAAATTGTAAAAGCTCATAATGGAACAATAACAGCAGAAAACTTAAAAAATGGCGGAGCATTATTTAAGATTGTACTTCCGTTGGAGGTTGATTAACATGAACAAAAAAATATTAATAATTGAAGACGACAATAAAATTATCAATTTTATGTCCATGGCACTAAAAGCAAAAGGATATTCAATTGTTAGTGCAAGAAACGGAAATGACGGTATATTGTTTTTTTGCACAGAGAATCCTGATATAATTTTATTGGATTTAGGGTTACCTGATATGGACGGAATTGAAATAATTAGCCAAGTCAGAAATGTTTCTGACATACCGATGATAATTGTATCAGCTAGAGAACAGGAAAATGATAAAATTACTGCACTTGACGCAGGGGCAAATGATTATTTGACTAAACCATTCTCAATGGGAGAATTATTAGCAAGAATACGTGTAATGGAAAGATTAATTGAAAGAGGCATTTCATATGAAACTGATAGTGTATATAAATTTGACTATCTATCAGTTGATATTGAAAAACACAGGGTTTATGCAGATGATACCGAGATTCACCTGACACCTATTGAATTTAAACTGTTGGTTTTGCTGATAATTAATAGAGGTAAAGTTATAACACACAGCCAAATATCAAAAGAGGTTTGGGGGTATGGTGAAACGGGGGACTCTAAAAGTATAAGAGTTTTTATGGCAAGCTTAAGAAGAAAAATTGAAAAAGACAGTTCTAATCCAAAATTTATTTTAACTGAAATCGGAGTAGGTTATCGTTTTGCTGATGATTATAAAAATGACACAATCAAATAGAATGTGTCATTTTTAATTTTATATATTGTCAGTAAATTTTAAAACCTCCATAGACCTTCCAATAACAACAATTTGATCATCTTCTTTGAAAATATAATCAGCCTTAGGCATAGTCATTATGCTGTTACCGTTTTTTATAAGAAGTATGTTGATATGATATTTTTTCCTAACATTTACTTCTTCTATGCTGTTACCAGCCCAACCAGGCATAATTGGAATTTCAAATATAGAATATTCATTAGTTATTGAAAAGTAATCTAAAATATTGTCTGCGCTGCAACGTACTGCAGCTGCAACGTACTGCAAGTTTTTCAGCCATATCTTTATCAGGGTAAACAACCTCATCAGCTCCGTTTCTTAATAGAAATTTAGCTTGTATATCTCTGCTCGCTTTTGAAATTACATACTTAGCTCCTAAATCTTTTAAAAGTGAGGTTATTTCTAAGGAAGATTGAAAAGTATCACCGATGGTAACAAAACATATGTCAAAGTTGCTTACTCCAAGTGCTTTTAAAACATCTTCCTTTGTGCAATCTCCTATCTGAGCATCAGTAACTAATGTTGACATCTCATCTTAAGTGCCAAATGACGTCCAAATGCACCCATTCCTATAATTAAAATTGATTTCATAATATCTCCTATCCAATAACAATTTTTTCAAATGGCCTGCTCAGAGGAGAAGGCTCCTTTTTTTCTGCTAAAACAGCAGCTATGGATAATACACCTACCTTTCCGCCGTACATTAGCAAAGTTATTATAAATTTTGAAAATGTATTAAGTAGCGGTGTTATTCCTAAGGTTAATCCAACAGTACCAATTGCAGAAAATACTTCAAACATAACTTCTTTTATAGAGAAATTCTGATTAATGCTTATGAGCATGATAGCAGCAAAAGCCACAGACATATATATTACTGTAATTGAGCTTGCTTTTTTCAAAGTGTCCGTTTCAAGTCTTCTTTTGAAGATAGTTATATCAGAACTTTGCTTTGCAGAAGATAGAGCAGTAATTATGAGTGTAACGAAAGTAGTTGTTTTAATACCTCCTGCTGTGGAACCAGGACTTCCACCTATTATCATTAATATTATAGTTAATAAGCTACCGCCTTCTGACAATTGTGAAAGATTTAATGTATTATAGCCAGCGGTTCTAGGGGTTACTGACTGAAACAAAGATGCTAGTATTCTCTCTTTTAAGTTAAAGTTCAGCATACTATGATTCGCTTCAGTTGCAAAGAATATTAATGCTCCTCCAAAAATTAGGAATGAGGTTGTCATGAGGACTATCTTTGTATGAAGCTGATATTTCTTAAAATTAAAATGATTAATACTAATATCATCCCAGACTACAAAACCGATCCCACCTACTACTATAAGTAGCATTATTGTTGCATTAACAACAACATCATCTAAATAGTTTGTAAGTGATGAAAACTCACCATATTTACCCATCAAATCAAATCCTGCATTGCAGAAGGCAGAAACAGAATGAAATACTCCATTGTAAAAACCTTCCTTTAATCCCATGCTAGGATAAAACCTTATAGTTAATAATAAAGCTCCAATGCTTTCCAATATAAAAGTTCGTATTAAAATTTTCTTTATCAGCAGAACAATACCACCTATTCTTAAAGTATTTGCTGACTCCATCAATAATCTTCTTTCTTTTAGTCCTATTTTTCTTTTTAGAAAAATAGAAAACAATGTAATTACGGTCATAAAGCCAAGACCACCAATTTGTATAAGTATCAATATTATAATTTGTCCAAATAAAGACCAATGCGTATAGGTATCATATATAACTAAGCCAGTTACACAGAATGCTGAGGCTGCTGTAAACAGTGAATCAACAAAAGGTGTTGATATTCCATTTCTTGAAGAAACAGGTAGACTGAGAATTAAACCTCCAAAAACAATTATCAATAAGGTTCCGAATACAATAATTTCTGTATAGTTTAATTTAATACTTTTAATACTAAACATCTTATGCCTCCCTTTTTTTCTGATTATTTAATAGTATAGATACAATGTCAAAGGCTGAAGCATAGCTGTTTATTGTTACGATATGATTGTCATCATATATTTTTTGATTATATTGTTTATTGCATATTGCTATAACATTATTAATTCCCATTATATTTATAGCAATTGTACATGCTGTTAAATTTTCTAAATCATCATTAAATAATGCCAGTACATATTTATATGGATATGATTTGTCAATATCATTAATATTAGGTAATATATCAGCAGATATATTTTGCTTTATTAATAAATCGGAAATTTTTATGCCTATTGTCTCATCTCCCAAAATTAAAGCTTCCAAAGAACTATTAATGCTTTTCTTTGAAACTTGTATTGGTTTAGGGTCAACAATTCTGTAAATATTATCTATAAAAATAAAATTAATGAAAAAAACTGCTATAACCGTTAAAATCATAATTACTTCCATCATAATCTTCCTTTCTATGGAATGATTTTAACATAGTACATATAAATATTTTGTTAAAGTATATAGTAAAATGTTAAGATTGCATAAGTAACACCAGAAATATCTTAACAGAATCTTTATGCCAAACTTTTAAAAATAAATATTATTTTTATTCAAGATTGCTATTTTATATGTACAATTTAGTGACGAATGTTTATGTTCTTAACAGTAGGATATTGACTAAAATGAAATAATTTGATATTATAAGTAAGTATGATGACATGATTTTTAACCTACAATGTTGTAATTTTAACAAAGGATATTAAACTAAAAATTATGTGATATACATTTATAAAAAACATACTTGGAGGGTAAAATGAAAAAATTAATATCTGTTGTACTATGTGCAATGATGCTTTTAAGCATTGCAGCATGTGCAAAAACTCAAACTCCACCTGCAGCTGAAACTTTAACAGGTATCGGAAAAGGTTTTGGAGGAGAATTAAAGGTTACTGTTACAAAAGAAGGGGACAAGATTACAAGCGTTGTAGTTGACTCTCACAGTGAAACAAATGGCGTTGGAACACCTGCCATTGAAAAGCTTCCTGCTAAAATAGTAGAAAAAAACTCTACTGAAGTAGAAGTTATAGCTGGCGCTACATATACTAGCAATGCAATAATTTATGCTGTTAACAATGCGCTTGATCCTGTTAAATATCCGGTACCTACTGAAGAGGTTAAGGAAGAAAAACCTGAAGATGTTACAGCAGCTGAAGTTTATCAAGGGTTTGGACTTGTTAGTACAGGACGTTTAGGACCTGGGAAAGATGATACTGAAACTCCTGTATACAGCATAAATGATGTTTTTGCTCATACACTGTTTGATCAAGACGGTAAGATTCTCGCTCTTTCTGTAGATATATTAGAAGTTGCAACTCCTAACTACGATGGAGATGGAATGCCTCATTTCAGCGGATATCCTGGACAAGGCGGATACAACAACGATGAAAATCATGATGAAAAAGTTGACGGAAAAACAGCTGATACAGAAGAAAACTACTTAGCTGAAGTTGAAGGCTGGGCAACTAAGAGAGAACGTGGTGACAAATATCGTATGAATACTGGTACATGGTCACAACAAATGGATAAATTCGAACAATTATTTGTTGGAATGACTGTAGAAGAAGTTGAACAATGGTTTGAAAAATACACTTCTGATATAAACGGAAGACCATTAAAAGATGGTTCTGACAAACCGGAAGATAAAGCTAAATATGATGCATTAACAGCAGATGAAAAGGCTATGTTAGCAGACGTTATAACAGCTGCTACAATGAGTTTGAATGATGCACATGGAGATATAGTTGGAGCAATAAAAGAATCATTTGAAACTAAAGTTCCATTAACTGATGTAAAAGAAGTTGCTTCTATGGGTACTGCGATTTTAAGTTACCCAAGAGTTGGTCCTGGAAAAGATGACAAAGAAGTACAAGTTTATAGCTTAAACAAAGTATTTGCTAATGCATTGTTTGACAAGGATGGAAAAATTGTTGCATTATTAATGGATCAATTAGAAGTAGCATCTCCAAACTATGATGGAGCAACTATGCCTCACTTTGTTGGATTCCCTGGACAATCATACAACAATGACGAAAATCATGATGAAAAGGTTGATGGCACAATTACTGCTACAGAAGAAACCTTTGTAGCTGATATTGCAGCATGGGAAACAAAGAGAGACCGTGGTGAAGGATACAAGATGGGAACCGGAACTTGGACTGATCAAATTGAAAAATATGAAGAAATGTTTATCGGTATGACAGCTGAAGAAGTTCAAGAGTGGTTTGCAAAATATACATCTGATTTAAACGGAAGACCATTGAAAGATGGTTCTGA